>URRU01000074.1 GCA_900550335.1 uncultured Clostridium sp.
CTATATTTAGGATGACTTTTAAAAATATTTATATATCGATATATATAAATGTATAGATTTAAAAATTAAATATTAAAAAATATATAAAACAAAAGAAGAAGGAGAGGAAATTATGTTTATACAAAATCAAATCTTGGGAATGAAATGGATAAATACCCTAGTAGGAATGGAGTTAGATAAATTGGGACTTGATAGCAATTCTACGATATATGGAATACTTCAATTCTTTATATACGATGTGATTAAAATATTTATATTGCTATCTGTGTTGATATTTGTAATATCATATATTCAGAGTTACTTCCCACCAGAAAAAACAAAGAAGATATTAGAAAAATTCAAAGGTATAAAAATTAATATACTTGCAGCACTTTTAGGAACAGTTACGCCATTTTGCTCATGTTCGTCAATTCCGTTATTTATAGGTTTTACGAGTGCAGGACTTCCTTTGGGAGCGACATTTTCTTTTTTAATATCGTCTCCACTAGTAGATTTAGGATCGCTTGTACTTTTAATGAGTATATTTGGAACTAAAATAGCTGTTGCATATGTAATAGTAGGTTTGATTTTAGCTGTTATAGGTGGATTAATTATAGAAAAATCTAATATGGAAGATGAGATAGAAGAGTTTATAAGAAAAGCTCCAAATGTTGATTTAGATATAGATGAGCCTACAACAAAGGAAAGAATAGCTTTTGCAAAAGAAAAAGTATTAGAAACAGTTAAAAAAGTTGCTCCGTATATATTTGTAGGTGTTGGGATTGGAGCGATTATACATAATGTAATTCCAGCTGAATTTGTGGAAAAAGTGCTTGGAGCTGAAAGATGGTACTCTGTACCTATAGCAACTGCGATTGGAGTTCCAATGTATGCGGATATATTTGGAACAGTTCCAATAGCTGAGAGTCTATTTGCTAAGGGAGCAGGACTTGGAACAGTTCTTTCATTTATGATGGGAGTTACAGCGTTATCTCTTCCGTCGATGATAATGCTTAGAAAAGCGGTAAAACCTAAATTACTTGGACTATTCTTTGCTATTGTAACTATTGGTATAATATTAATAGGATACTTATTCAATGCATTTGGATATATGTTGATATAGTGGTGAATATGTTGATAAAATAAGGAGAAATTTGTAATTAATCTGCTAAATTGTTGATATTTTGCAATAAGTGGATAAAATAAAGGATTAAATAATAAAATTTTGAGGTGAAGATATGGGACTTTTTGGATTTGTAAAAAATAAGAAAAAAGATGAGATAGAAAAAGTTGATGAAAGTATAAATGAAAAAGATTTAAATAAAGATTTAGAAAAAGAAAATATAAATTTAAGTGGCGAAAAAGTTAGTATCAAAGTGCTTGGTGAAGGTTGCGAAAAGTGCGATAAAGTAAATGATAATGTAAAAGAAGCTGTTGAAATATTAAATCTTGATGCAGATATTGAGAAAATAGAAGATTTAATAGAAATAGTTACTTATGGAGTGATGTCTACACCAGGTATAGTAATAAATGAAAAAGTAGTATCTGTTGGAAAAATACTTAAAACAGATGAAATAGTTGAACTACTTAAAAAGAATATATAGTTTTATTAAGGTTTGTATATTAAAAATATCTAAATTATTTTTATAAAAGAGGTGAAAATATGCTAAAAATAGCTTTTATCTGTGTTCATAATTCTTGTAGAAGTCAGATTGCAGAGGCTCTTTGTAAAAAATACGCATCAGATGTATTTGAGCCATACTCAGCAGGAACAGAGCCTAGAGAAATAAACAAAGATGCTATAAGATTAATGAAAGAAATATACGATATAGATATGGAAGAAAATCAATATTCTAAATTGATGAAAGATATTCCAGATGTAGATTTAATGGTTTCTATGGGATGTGGAGTATCTTGTCCAATAATAGGAAGAAAGTTTGATGAGGACTTAAAACTTGAGGATCCAACTGGAAAAGGTGACGATAAATTTAGAGAAATTATCTCAGAAATAGAAAAGGATATAATTGAATTAAGAGAAAAATATAAAAAATATCAAAAGGTAGAGCACACTTTTAAGCCTGTATACGATGAAAATTCAAAAGTATTAATACTTGGAAGTTTTCCTTCAGTAAAATCAAGGGAGCAGAACTTCTACTATGGGCATCCTAGAAATAGATTTTGGCAGGTGATTTCAAGCCTTACAGAAACAGAACTTCCAACTACTATAGAAGAAAAAAAGGAAATGCTTTTAAAAAACAACATAGCAATTTGGGACGTTATAAAGTCTTGTGTTATCAAAGGTTCTAGCGATAGTAGTATAAAAAATGTGGTTGTAAATGATATAGCTGAAGTTGTTAAGAATAGCAAAATAGATAGGATATTTGCAAATGGAGATAAATCTTTTAAATTATATAAGAAATATTGCTCTGATGTAGGAATAGAAATAGAAATAGAAAAACTACCTTCTACAAGTCCAGCAAATGCAGCTTTTTCTGTAGAAAGATTGGTGGAAGAGTGGAAAGTAATTAAATAAAAACTAAAAAAGGGAAGTGTAGTAAAATGTTAAAAATTGATGAAAAGCTAAAAAATCTAGTACCAGACTGTATGGTTGGAGTAGTTGAGGCAGAAGTTAAAGTAAAAGAAAGCTCAGAAGAGCTAGTAAATTTATTAAACGAAGAATGTGAACTAATTACAAATAACATAAAACTAGAAGAATTATCTACAGAAGAAACAATAGCCGCAAATAGAAAGGCTTATAAAGCTTGTGGGAAAAATCCTTCAAGATATAGAACATCTTCAGAAGCACTTATAAGAAGAGTACTTCAAGGAAAAGGAATATATTTTGTGAATAATATTGTAGATATAAATAACCTAATATCTATGAAAACTCAATTCTCAATAGGATCTTATAACACCGAAAAAATAGGAGAAAATATATTATTCACTGTTGGAGAAGATGGAGATGAGTACAAGGGAATTGGAAAAGACATGGTAAATGTAGCTAATATGCCCGTATTAGCAGATGAAGAAGGAAAATTTGGCAGTCCAACAAGTGATTCAAGAAGAGCTGCAATAGATGAAAATGCAGAAAAAATAATGATGTGTTTATTTTCATTCTCAGGAAAAGATAAATTAGAAAGCGGAATGAATGAAATAAAAGGACTTCTTGAAAAATACGCAAATGGAAAAAATATAAAAACTACTATAGTAGAATAGATTATATACGATAATAAGAATTATATGAAATAAAGAACAATATGTGATGAATATTATAATACTATAAAAATAGAATAGGATTTTGAATTATGATTAATTACTTTTGCTACGATACAGAAATAGGAACAATAAAAATATCAGAAAAAGAAGGGAAGATAATCGGACTTGTATTTTCTGATTCTAAAAAAGAAAATGAAATAGAAAAAGAAACAGACTATATAAGAAGAACATACTTACAATTAAAAGAATACCTATCTGGAAAAAGGAAAAGCTTTGATATTGAAATAGAGATGATAGGTACTGAATTTCAGAAAAAAGTATGGAAAGAGCTTTTAAATATTCCTTATGGTGAAACTAGAAGCTATAAAGATATAGCCACCGCAATAGAGAATGAAAAAGCTTGTAGAGCTGTTGGTAATGCAAATAATAAAAATCCAATCGCAATAATAGTTCCTTGTCATAGAGTTGTTGGAAGCAATGGATGTATGACAGGTTATGCAGGAGGAATTGATATAAAGGAAAAGCTGTTAAAAATAGAAAAATGCAATATATAATCCTCGTTTAACTCAAATTTAACCTAAATAGTATATTATAAGATAATATAAAAAGGTTGAAAATAGTAGCCTTTCAAAATATAAATTTGAGTAAAAAATGTAGTCAAACTACATTGAATGGAGGAATATATATGGAAAGAGAAGAACTCCTTTTTCGTATAGCGACAAAATATATGACACTTAGCAAATCTGAGAAAAAGGTTGCTGATTTTATAAAGAATTTCAATGGTAAGGCTGAAAAACTTACGATGAAAAAGGTGGCTAAAGAAGCAGGTGTAAGTGATCCGTCTATAATGAGATTCTCAAAATCAATAGGTTTAGATGGATTTAATGAACTAAAATACTGTCTTATGAAAACTAAAAAAGACGATGAGGGAACGATGAAGCCCCTTCATGGATTTGATATAAATAGAGAAGATACAATAGAAATGATACCTGGGAAAATTGTAATGACAGTAGAAAATCAGATTAATAGTATGCTTGAATCTATATCATTAAAAAGCTATTCAGATATGATAAATAGTATAATAAATGCTAGAAATGTTGATATATACAGTGTAGAGAATTCTGTATCATCTGCAAATGATTTAGCTACAAAGTTACTTTATCTTGGAATCAATGTAAAAATGTATACAGACTCATATTTACAGAAGATAAGTGCATATAATCTAAGTAATGATGATGTTGCTATAGGAATATCTTATTCTGGAAATTCTAAAGATACTGTTGAAATGATAAAAACAGCTAAAAAAAGAGGTGCAACAACAGTTGTAATAACAAACTATAAAGATAGTAAAATAGTAAAATATGCGGACATATTGATATGTACAAGTAGTGAGCAGATGCTTTATGGAGATGCAATATTCTCTAGAGCAATACAGCTTGTAATAAATGATATGATTTATATGGGAATAATACATAGTGATTATGATAAATATATAGAAATACTAAATAAAAACGAAAAAGCAATAAGAAATAGAGGATATTAAAACAGATAAAATTAAAAAGTAATTGATAAAAATGTAGTGATAAATGTAGTTTCACTACATTTTTTTTATTGCTCAAAATGAGTATTTCACTACTTTTTTTTAACATAGATTTTATTGAATGCCTTGTTTTTCTAGTCTATACTGAGTTTGTGAGCGAGGCAAATAAAGTTAAGCTTTAAGATAGAAAACCAAAGTTAAAAAACTAAAAGGAGAGAATAATATGTTAAAACTACAAAATATAAAGAAAAGTTTCGACGGAAAAGAAGTTTTAAAAGATATAAGTATAGAAGTTGGCGATGGAGAAATAGTTTCTATATTAGGACCATCAGGATGCGGTAAAACAACACTATTAAATATAATATTAGGACTTACAAATCCAGACTCAGGAGAAATCAACTTTAATGGAGAGGATATAACAAAAGTTCCTATGGAAAAAAGAGGATTCAACATAGTGTTCCAGGATTACGCATTATTCCCTAATCTAAATGCTTATCAGAACATAACATACGGATTAAAAAATAAACCAGGTATATCTACTCAGGAAGAAATAGACGATTTTATAAATCTACTTGGATTAAAAGAACATTTAAATAAAAAAATAGAGCAGCTATCAGGTGGTCAGAAACAGAGGGTTGCACTTGCGAGAACTCTTGTAATGAAACCCAAAATACTTTTATTAGATGAACCACTTAGTGCACTTGATGGTGTAATAAAAGAATCTATAAAAGAACGTATAAAAACAATAGCTAAAGAATTTAACCTAACAATAATAATAGTAACACACGATCCTGAAGAGGCATTAACTCTATCAGACAAAGTTCTTATAATAAATCAGGGAAAAATATCTCAGTATGGAAACCCAGAAAATATCATAAATGAACCAGGCAACAATTTTGTAAAAGAATTCATACTTAATCAGCTTGAAATAAAGAGAAACAACATATTAAATCTATTCAATATGGCAAATCAAATATCTGCCGTAGAAGGAGCGATGTAGTATGAAGTTAAAAACACAGAAAGAGATAAAATCAATATTCGCAGTTTTATGTGTAGTATTTGGATTTTTTCTAATAATTCCGCTTTTGTATATCTTTAAATACGCTTTTGTCGGGGATTCTGGACTAACAATCCAGTTTTTCTCCGATGTATTTAAAGAGAAAGGATTTACAACAGCGATATTTAACAGCTTAAAGGTATCTGCAATAAGTGCATGTATATCAACAGTTCTTGCATTTATATTGTCTTATACAGTTCAGTATACAAATGTAAAAACTCCAATCAAAAAGCTTATAAAATCGGCTGCTGTATTTCCAATGTTGCTTCCAACAATAACTTATGGATTTGCAATAATATATTCATTTGGTAAACAGGGATTAGTAACGACTTTATTAGGGAAGCAATTCTTTGAAATATACGGATTAAATGGATTAGTTCTTGGATTTGTAATTTATACACTTCCAATATCATATATGCTAACATCAAACACTATGAGATATGTAGATAAGAAATTCTCAATAGTATCTAGAGTAATGGGTGACAAACCTTTAAAAACATTCTTAACTACAGTATTAAGACCATTAGCTGGAACACTTGCAGCGGCATTTGTTCAGACATTCTTCTTATCATTCACAGATTTTGGGATACCAGCATCAATAGGTGGAAAATACGACACAATAGCATCGGTACTTTATTCAGAAATGCTAGGCTCAATACCTAACTTTAACAACGGAGCTGTTGTAGCATTAGTAATGTTAATACCTACAGTAGTTGGGATAGCAGTACTAACATATCTTGAAAAATATAATATAAGGTATCAGAAAATTTCTGAAATTGAAATAAGAAAAGGCACAGTTAGAGATACAGTGTGTGGAATTATTTCAGTATTAGTATGTGCGGTGATAATAATACCATTTGTGGTTATATTTATAGCTCCATTTGTAAAAATGTGGTCTTATGATATGACTCCAACACTAGATAATTTTACAAAAATAATAAAAACAGCAAATCTTGGAGAAGTTTATCTTCATTCAATAGGAATAGCTGCTGCTGTTGCAATAATAGGTATGATACTTACATACGCTGCAGCACTTGTAACAGCTAGAAGTCAGATAAATAAAAAAGCAAAATCAATAATAGAAACAATATCTCTAATAACAAATACAGTTCCGGGTATGGTAATAGGTATTGCATATTTATTAATGTTTACAGGAACGAGCCTACAAAATACATTTGCAATAATAATAGTTTGTACAATAGTACACTACTTCTCAACACCGTACCTGATGTTTAAAAACTCATTATCTAAAATGAATTCATCTTGGGAAACTACAGCGATGCTTATGGGAGATAGCTGGATTAAAACAATAATAAGGATAGTAACTCCAAACTCATTCTCTACAATATGTGAGGTAATATCTTACTACTTTGTAAATGCAATGGTTACAATAAGTGCGGTTGTATTCTTAGTTGGGGCAAAGACAGCTACAATAACTACTAAAATAAAAGAACTTCAGTACTTTGCAAAATTTGATGAGATATTTATTTTATCGATAATGATACTAGCAACAAATATAGTTGTTAAAGTGCTATTCCAGGCACTTGCAAATAGAAAATCAGTAAAAGAAAAAAGAGAAAGCGAAGAAAACAACAAAGGAGAAAAAAGAAAAATGAGTTTAAAGAAAAAATTAGCACTTCCATTATTATGTTTAACACTTGCAGTTGCGCCACTAGCAGGATGTAGTAAATCAGCAGATGATCAGGTTGTAATATATTCAAATGCAGATGAAGAAGCAGTTGAAGAAATGTCAAAGGCACTTGATGAAAATGGATACGATGGAAAATATACATTCCAGACATTTGGTACTTCAGAACTAGGAGGAAAGCTTCTTGCTGAGGGAACAAATATAGAGGCTGATATGGTAACAATGAGTTCATTCTACTTAGATAGTGCTCAGGAAAAAAATAATATGTTCGAAAAAAGAAACTACGATGTAAAAATACTAGACGGAATAGAAGCTAAAGACTTCTATGCACCTATAACTTCTCAGGAAGGTGCGATAATAGTAAATACAGAAATGCTAAAAGAAAATGGATTAAAAGCTCCTACAAGTATAAAAGACTTAGCTAAACCAGAATACAAAGGATTTATATCTGTAACAGATGTAGCTAGTTCATCTACAGCTTGGCTTTTAGTACAGGCTATAATAAGCGAATATGGTGAAACTGAAGGAAAAGAAATACTATCAGCAATATATGCAAATGCTGGGGATCATATAGAAGAATCTGGTTCTGCACCACTTAAAAAAGTTAGAGCAGGAGAGGTAGCAATAGGATTTGGATTAAGACATCAGGCAGTTGCTGATAAAGAAGAAGGTCTACCAATAGATTTCATAGACCCAACAGAAGGAAACTTCTCATTAACAGAATCAGTTGCAGTTGTCAAAAAAGATAACAGCGAAAAAGTTGAATTATCTCAAGAAATGGCTAAATGTATAATCGAAAAAGGAAGACAGTATTTAATAGAAACTTATCCAAATGCAATATACGAAGGTGAAAAAACAGACAACAAAAACCATTCTAAATATCCTAAGACATTCTCTGAACCATTAACAGCAGAATTATTAGAAAAACATATAGAATTCTCTGATTCATGTAAATAGAAAAGTAAAAAGAATTTAAGAAGAA
>URRU01000075.1 GCA_900550335.1 uncultured Clostridium sp.
ATAAAGATAAAAGGTGTTTGGTATTCCAAGCACCTTTTTTAGTGCAAGTTTTGATGTTTTTTTTGACGAAATATGATAAACTAAATAAGTATATTGTTAAGCAAATTGTACAAATATATTAAAAAATAACAAAAGAAAATTATTGTATATTGAGATAGAGAGGAGAAAAATAGATGTTAAAGAAATTTACTGTAGTAGTTCTTTCTCTTTGTATGGCACTTGGAATGGTTGCTTGTGGTAAAAAAGAGGAAGAAAAAGGTGTATCACTTACAGATAAATATACGGAAACAATGCTTATAACACCTGAGTCTGTAAAACTTGAAAAAGGATTTTTAGATGAATATCCAAATGTAAATAATATAGTTTTACCAAAAGACTATGATAAAAATTTAGAAGAAATAACAGATGAAATAGCTTCATTTGCACAAAATAAAAAGGTTAAGTGTATAATTGTTTGTTCGGATAAAGAGGGGTTACTTCCTGTATTTGAAAAAATAAGAGAAAAAAATGACTCCCTTATAACAGTAGCTGCTGGTATAGAAGAAATGCAGATTAAGGAAAAACAAAATGATGTTGAGACAAATAGTTATATAAGTATGGGATTCAATCCGACTGATACAGATAACAATGTAAATGCTGTAAAAATGGCAAAGGCTATGGGAGCAAAGGTATTTGTAAATTATGTAGACTCATTTGCTAAAAATGATATAGCATCTCGGAAAATTATAAAAGAGATACATGGTGAATGTAATAGAAATGGCTTAAAGTATGTAGAGGTAGAAGTTCCAAATATGAAGGACGAAAACGACTCTAAAACTGTACAAGAGTTTATTATGAAAGATGCTACAAATAAGAAAAAAGCATATGGAGAAGATATTAGTTTATATGGATGTAGAGAATCTATGGATAAGGCTGTTATAGAGGCAGCTATAAAAAATAAGCTAATGGTTCCAACAGTACATTCTCTTAACAGTGCAGAGCTTTACTGCGATATACTAGGTATAAAAGTGGCAGAGGATGACATAGCAGACTACAAAAAGATAAACTCTATAATATCTAAAAAACTAAAAACTTTAGGTATGGATGGCAGATTAGCTGGGACAGAAATTCCTGAAAAGGCGTTTTGTGTTGAGGCAGCTATAGAAACAACAAATAAGATATTCACTAAAAAAGGTGATGAATTCAATGTATTTAAAGAAATGCCAGAAAATATAAAAGAAAAGACTGGTATTTTAGCAGAATATACAAAAGTTAGATACGATAGCAACTTCTTCAGAGTAGTTGAAATGTATCCGACATTATATTAGGAGGTAAAAAATGAAAAAGATAATTTCAGTAATGCTGATAATATCCATGTTATCAATATCTCTTGTTGGATGCTCTTCTAAAAAAGATGGAGAAAAAGAAGATGATGTAGAAGCTAAAATAGCTATTGTAACAGAGGATCAAGAAGAAAATCCAGATGGTTATAAATCAGCGGATTATATATCAAATATGTATAAATTTAAAAAAGAAAATGGTTTTACAAATGATGAAATAAAACATATTGTAATGCCTAAGAATTTTGTAAAAAATGCAAATGAATCTGAGGAAACTATAAATAAATTAGCAAAAGATAAAGATATAAAGGCGGTTGTTTTTTCTTCAAGGGAAAAAGGAATGCTTACTTATGCAAATAAATTAAAAGAAGCTAGAAAAGATATGGTAGTTTTAGGTGCAGATTTAAATGCTACAGAAAAAGAATTAGCTGATAATTTAGACCTTAGCTATATATCAGATACTACTTTAGATGGGAAAAATACAGTCCAGCTTGCCAAAGAAATGGGAGCAAAGGCGTTTATACTATATTATTCAGATAAAGATTTAAAAGATAAGCCAAATCTTTCTAAGAAAATATCTGAAATAGAGTCAGAATGCGTAGAACAGGATTTAGCACTTGAAAAAGTAAAGGTACAGGATATAAATTCAAAAGAGGACGAGTATAGCGTTAAGAAGTTTATAAGTGAAGATATAAATAAAGAAATATATAAATACGGAGAAGATATAAATCTTTATGGTACAAACTACACAATGGACGATGTGATACTTAGAAGAGCAATAAAAAATACTTTAGCTGTGGCTGAGACTAGCGACGGTTGTATGGTAAATCAGATGGGAGATTTTTATAGAGTATTTAGAAAAACTCTTGATAATGGTAACTACAGAGGATTTACAAAATATATAAGTGATGGAAGCTTGAAGTATGAGATGAATGGAAGACTTGGCGGTATAATTATGCCTAACAGAATGTTTACTATATATGCTGCAGCCGATACTGCAATAGCAATTATAGAAAACGAAATGGATGTTAAAAAGGCTTACAACTCATATTTCATAGAAAAGAGTATATATGAAAAAGAAGGTCTTACAGCGGCATTTAATGCCTCTGAAGAAGGATACCCAAATGTTAAGATAGTATCTATAGACCAGGTTATATATTAAAGAGATATACTGAAAAGAGGAGAGTAGTATGAAAAAACAGCTTACCATGGCGGATATAGCTAAAATAGCTGGTGTAGGGAAAAGTACTGTATCCAGATATTTTAATGGGGGCTATGTAAAAGAGGAGACAAAAGAAAAAATAAGGGTAGTTATAGAGGAGTACAACTATAAACCTAATACGTTTGCTCAAAGTTTAAAAGCAAAGGAGACAAAAATAATAGGTGTTGTTGTTCCTTGCTTAGATTCTACAGTTACGTCTAGAGTTCTTATGTCTTTAGATGAGGAACTAAGAGCAGCAGGATATACTATGCTTATTATGAACACAGCACATGATCATAACCTTGAGATAGAAAATATTGAAAATCTACAGAGACTTAGGGTAGATGCGATTATTTTGAGTGCGATAAGTATGACCGACGAACTTAAAAAAGTAATTGGCAGTGTAGATGTTCCACTTCTTGTACTAGAGCAGGAGTATGAAAATGGAGTGTCTATAATAAATAACGATTACGATGCAGGCTATAGAATGGGAAAATATGTAGCTGATAAAGGACATAAAAACGTACTCGTAGTTAGTGTAAATGAAAAAGATATAGCTGTTGGAGTCAAGAGAAGAAATGGTATATTAGATGCTTTAGAGGATTCTAATGTAGAAAATGTAGATGTTCTTGAAAGTGATTTTTCACATCATAAAACTTATGACTGTGCTAAGGAATATTTTAAAGGTGGAGCGAAAAATATAGATGCAGTTGTATGCAGTACAGATAAACAGGCTGTGGCAGTGATGAAGGTAATAGAAGAATTAGGTCTTTCTATTCCAAAAGATGTGTCTATATGCGGATTTGGTGGGTATGAAACGAGCAACCTTCTAAAACCAAGACTTACAACTATAAAATTTGACTCTGAAAAATTGGGTAAAATTGCCACAGAGACAATTTTAAAAATGATAAAGAAAGAAGATGTTGAAAAAATACAGAGCGTCGAAGCTAAATTTATAGAGGGCGAATCTGTGTATGATATGAATTAAAATTTAGAATATATTTATCCGAGATTTGTAAAATAAATACAAATTCTCGGATATTTTTTTTGTTGAAAATTAAGTATAAAAAATTTAAAAGATTTTGTTGACAAGAAAGTGGAACCGGTACTATAATAAAGTTGTAAATATGAAATCGGTACCAATTTTAAAAATGAACAGGAGGAAAACGATTTATGAATTATTCAGTTGTAGCGAGAGATATAATCTCTTGTGTAGGTGGAAAGGAAAATATAATATCAGCACAGCACTGTGCAACTAGATTAAGATTAGTATTAAAAGATAAAAATATTGTAGACGAAAAAGGTCTTGAAGAAATCGATGCAGTAAAGGGAACATTCTACACAAATGGCCAGTATCAGATAATATTGGGATCAGGTGTAGTAAATCTTGTTTGCGAGGAAGTAATTAAACAGGCGAATTTAAATAGTGAAAATAAAAATTCAAAAGAAGATGAAGAAGTTAAACAGGAAGGAAATCTTCTACAGAGAGCAGTTAAAGGACTAAGTGATATATTTGTCCCAATAATACCAGCAATAGTTGCAGGTGGGTTAATGATGGGGCTTTACAACGTACTTACTGCGGCATTTTTCGCAGGTGGTAAATCAATTATAGATTTATATCCTCAGTTTGCGGGAATAGCATCAATGATAAATCTATTCTCAAATGCAGCATTTACATTTTTACCGGTATTACTTGGATTCTCAGCTAGTAAAAAATTCGGCGGTAATCCATTTTTAGGAGCAGCAATGGGGATGATAATGGTTCATCCAGAATTATTAAATGCTTATGCAGTTGGAACTGCAACAGAAATTCCATATTGGGATATATTTGGTTTACATATAGCTATGGCAGGATATCAGGGAACAGTTCTTCCGGTTTTAGCTGTAGCTTGGATAATGTCGACTATAGAAAAAAGATTACACAAAATAACTCCTAGTTGGTTAGATAACTTAACAACTCCTCTATTAACAACATTAATCACAGGATTTGTAACATTCTTATTCATAGGTCCTATAATGAGAAGTGCAGGGGATTGTTTAGCAGCTGGACTTAGCTGGATGTACAACACTTTAGGATTTATAGGTGGAGGATTATTTGGTTTATTATATGCACCTATAACAATGACAGGTATGCACCACAGTTTTATAGCAGTAGAAACTCAGCTTATAGCAGCTAAAGCGACTACTGGAGGAAGTTTTATATTCCCAACAGCGTCAATGAACAACATAGCTCAAGGTGCTGCAGTTTTAGCTGTACTTTGGATAACTAAAAACGAAAAAATGAAATCAGTTTGTAGTGCAGCAGGTATATCAGCATTACTTGGAATAACTGAGCCAGCGATGTTTGGTGTTACTTTAAAACTTAGATATCCATTCATAGCAGCTATAATAGGAACAGCTTGCGGTAGTGCATTTTTAGCGGCATTCCACGTACTAGCAATAGCACAGGGAGCTGCGGGAATACCAGGATTTATATCAATACCAATTCAGAACTGGGGATTCTTTGCAATAGGTGGAATAATATCATTTGTAGTTGCATTTGGACTAACATTTATACTTGCTAAGAGAGACGCAATTAAAAATGGAAAAGCAAAAGAAGCTGCAGAAGAAGAGGATGCAGCGGAAAAAATGCTTGAAGCAAATGGAATAGAAGAAGTGAAAGAAGAAAAAATATACAGCCCAATGAACGGTGTTGTAAAAGATATAGAAAATTCATCAGATGAAGCATTTTCATCAAAAGCTATGGGAGATGGTGTTGTAATAACTGAACACGACGGAAATGTTTATTCACCAGTAGATGGAGAAGTTGTGTTTACATTCCCAACAGGACATGCATGCGGTATAAAAAGCGATGCTGGAGCAGAAATATTAATTCACTGCGGAATAGACACTGTAAAACTAGAAGGAAATGGATTTGATACTAATCTTGAATCAATGCAGAAGGTTAAAAAAGGCGATTTATTAATAAGCTTTGATAAGAATTTTGTAGAAAAATCAGGTTATTCATCAGAAGTTCTTATGGTTATAACTGGATCTGAAAAAGATTTAGAGCTTAAAAAACAGGGCGAATGTAGTACTGAAGATATAATATTTGAATAGAATATGTAATGTTTGAAGAAATAACATAGTATTTAAAAATTATAAAAATTATTAAGACTAAAGAATTAGGAATGATAAAAAATAGAAAGACTAAAAAATTGGAGAGATTGAAATGAACATAGAAGAATTTAGAGAAGTTTGGGAAGAGAATAAAGGACTTAGAGAATTGGCGGCAAATGATAAGGATAGATTGAATTATCATATAATGCCTACTAGTGGTTGGGTAAATGACCCAAATGGGTTATGCCAGTTTAATGGGGTTTACCATATTTATTACCAGTATTCGCCATTTGATGTAAATGGAAAATTGAAATTATGGGGACACATAACTACAGAGGATTTTGTTAAATATCAGGAGCACGAGCCTGTTTTATATCCTGACTATAGATATGATCAAAATGGGGTTTATTCTGGAAGTGCTGTAGTTAGAAATGGAAAGATAAATTATTTCTACACAGGAAATGTTAAGCATTTAGATGGTGACTACGATTATATAATGACAGGTAGAGAGCAGAATCTAATAGCTTGTAGCAGCGAGGATGGATTTAATTTTAGTGAGAAGGAATTAATAATGACAAACACAGATTTTCCATCTAAGTTGAGCTTACATGTAAGAGATCCTAAAGTTTATCCAAAGAACGGTGTAGATTATATGGTTTTAGGTGCTAGAGATGATAATAGTACAGGGTGTGTCCTAGTTTTAAAAGGGAATGATTTAAAAGATTGGGAATGCCACACTATAATATACAGCGATGAAAAATTTGGATATATGTGGGAGTGCCCAGATTTATTTGACTTAAATGGGGAAACTGTGCTTGTTACTTGCCCACAGGGAGTTCCAGAAGAAGGATACATATACAAAAATGTTCACCAAAATGGATATTTTATAATGAGTGGAGATTTAGAATCTAAAGACGTTAAATTATCTAGGTTTAGACTATTTGACTATGGATTTGACTTCTATGCACCTCAGACTTTTGAAGATGAATCAGGAAGAAGAATCCTTGTAGGTTGGATGGGAATTCCAGATGCAGACTACACTAATAGAACTACTGAAAATGGTTGGCAACACGCACTTACAATGCCTAGAGAATTAATATTAAAAAATGGTATAATATATCAAAGACCTGTAGAGGAAATAAAAGCCTTGAGAGGAAATAATCGTACATTTACATCTGAGGAATTTAAAGATTTAGAAGTAGAAAATCTTTCTTTTGAATTGTGTGCTGAGTTTGAAAAATGCAATGAGTTTAAATTAAATTTAAGAAATGATGTGAGTTTATCTTTTGATAAATCTAAAGGTTTAATTGAGTTAAATATGGGAGAAAGTGGATGTGGTAGAGATGTTAGATATGCTTACTGCGACGAGGTTAGAAATATCGATGTATACTCTGATATATCTGCGTTTGAGATATTTATAAATGACGGAGAAATTGTGTTTACAACTAGAGCATACACAGATTATGCTCAAAAAATTGGATTTGAAAAACTAGACGGATTAGCAAAAGTTTGTATGTACGATATGAAAAAAATAGTATTTGGAATCGATGAATTTTAAGTGTTAAAACTTTTAGATTTTGATGAATTAAAAATTTAAATTTAAAATTAGTCGATTTCGATTTTAAAGAAAGGGAATTTTGATATGAAAAAGTTGTGTGCAGTTGGAGAGGCACTTATAGATTTTGTGCCTATGGAAAAAGGACAGAGATTAAAAGATGTTGTTACGTTTAAAAGAGTTGCAGGTGGAGCTCCAGCAAATGTTGCGGGTGCATTTTGTAAACTTGGTGGAAATGCGAAAATGATAACTAAACTAGGTAACGACGCGTTTGGAGATTATATTGAGGAAACTCTTAGAGAAGTTGGGATAGAAACAGATTCTGTAATAAGAACTGATGATGCGGATACATCTCTTGCATTCGTTTCACTTGCTGCAGATGGAAATAGAGATTTCATGTTTTACAGAAGAAATTGCTCTGACTTATCATTAGATTTTTCTGAGTTAGATGAGGATGTATTGGACGATTGCGAAATACTTCATTTTTGCAGCGTTTCATTAAAAGAAAGTCCTATGAAAAATACTCATGTAGAACTTATAAAAAAGGCTTCTGAAAAGGGAATGATTATAAGCTTTGATCCAAATTTAAGATTTTCTCTTTGGGAAAATGAAGCTGATTTAAAATCTGCTGTCAAAGAATTTTTACCTTATGCAGATATTATAAAAATTTCTGATGAGGAGTTAGAATTTATAACAGGAGAGCAGAAAATAGAAGATGCTTTAGAAGATTTATTTGCACTAGATAAATGCAAGATTGTAGTATACACAAAAGGTGCTGAGGGAGCAGAAGTTTATACTAAAAATGCTATGGCAAAACATGATGGATATAAGGTAGATGTTGTAGATACTACTGGAGCAGGGGATTCGTTTATAGCAGCTTTATTATATAAAATTGCAGACTTTGATGGAAATCTTGAAGAATTACCAGAAGAGTTTATTTATGATGCAGTAAAATTTGCAAATGCATACGGAGCTTTAACTACTCAGAAACAGGGTGCTTTAGCATCTTATGCAAATATGGAAGATACTGTAAAATTTATGGAAAATAATTAGTTTTGAGGAAGCTATTACAATATTTTTTAGTTATTAAAAAGTTTTGTGATAGCTTTTTAATTTATGTGAAATAGTTTTTTAATTTAGATGATAGCTTTTTTATTTTATATTATATGATTTAAAAAAATTATGATAATTCTAGTAAATAGTTATTTTTTGATATTTTACAGTTATTGTTGAAAGATTATATTC
>URRU01000076.1 GCA_900550335.1 uncultured Clostridium sp.
ATATTGGCGATATCATTTTACTACATTACTTTTAATTTAAATTATTTACACTTCTTTTTGGAATTTATCTTTTTCTAAATTACTACTAAATCAATCACTAACTATTTATTATTTTACTAGTCTACTTGTTCCTAGTCTGTCTGCTCCAGCTTTTATAAATTCTTCTGCATCTTCAAAAGATTTTATTCCACCAGCAGCTTTTATTTTTAAATCAGCTCCACAATATTTTTTCATTAATTTTATATCTTCTATCGTAGCTCCTCCTGTTGAGAAACCTGTAGATGTTTTTATGTATTCTGCATCTGATTTTGTAACTACTTCACACATTTTTATTTTTTCTTCTTCTGTTAGAAGGCAAGTTTCTATTATTACTTTTAATAATTTTCCATGACAAGCTGCTTTTATTTCATTTATTTCTTTTAGCACTTCGTCATATTTTCCTTCTTTAACTAGACCTATGTTTATTACCATGTCTATTTCATCAGCACCGTTTTTAACAGCATCTTCAGTTTCGAATACTTTTACAGCTGTAGTCATATTTCCATTAGGGAATCCTATTACTGTACATATAGGTAATTTACCTTCTGTGTATTCTTTAGCTGCTTTTACAAAGTATGGAGGTATGCACACAGAAGCTGCATTTTTATCCATTCCCTGATCACATAATAATTTTATCTGTTCCCATGTTGATGTCTGTTTTAATAGAGTGTGGTCTACTATGTTTATTATTTTGCTCTGTTCCATTGTTTTTCTCCTTTTTGGCTTTCCTCTAAAGATTTTCTAATACTGAGTATCCTATAGTATTTTCTGGCATTTCTACATCAAAATTGTCTGCTATAGTCGCACCTATTACAGCAAATGTACTTGCATCTTCCATTTTTCCACCATTTTCAAATTTTGGTGAATACGCTATAAATGGAACTCTTTCTCTTGTATGGTCAGTACCTTTAAATGTAGGGTCATTACCATGGTCTGCTGTTACTATAAGTAAGTCCTCTTCATTTAGATGATTTAAAAGTTCTCCTAACTTTTCATCAAATCTTTCTATCTCTTCACTATATCCTTTTGGATTTCTTCTGTGTCCCCATAATGCATCGAAATCAACTAAATTTACAAAGCAAAGTCCATTGAAATCTCTATCTGCTATTTCTATAGTCTGCTCCATTCCATGAACAGATGATTTTGAGCGATTTGATTCAGTTATTCCTTCTCCATCAAATATATCATTTATTTTACCAACAGATATTACATCATATCCGTTGTCTTTTAACTGATTTAAAACTGTTTTTCCAAATGGTTTTAGCGCATAGTCATGTCTATTAGAAGTTCTTTTAAATTCTCCTTTTTTCATACCTGTATATGGTCTAGCTATTACTCTTCCGACCTTCCATTCATCTTTTAATGTAAGTTCTCTAGCTATTTCACAGTATTTATAGAGATTTTCAAGTCCCATTGTCTCTTCATTTCCACAAATCTGTAATACAGAATCTGCTGATGTATAGACAATTAGGTGACCTTTTTCTATTTCTTCTTCTCCTAGTTCTTCTATTATAGCTGTTCCACTTGCACTTTTATTTCCTATTATTTTTCTACCACATCTTTTTTCAAGCTCTTTTATAAGTTCATCAGGGAATCCTGTCTCTGTAAATGTCTTAAATGGTGTTTCAACATTTAATCCCATCATTTCCCAATGACCTGTCATAGTATCTTTACCTACGCTTTTTTCATTTAGAGCCATGTATCTTCCAATTGGATTTTCTACAGGAGCTAGTCCTTTTAATTCTTTAAGATTGGCAATCCCTAGTTTATGAAGATTAGGCATATTTGTTCCTTCATTTTCAACTATATGACCTAAAGTATCTGCTCCACTATCTCCATAATTAGCTGCATCTGCCATTTCTCCTATTCCAAGTGAATCTACTACAACGACAAATATACGTTTATATTTACTCATTTTACATTCACCCCTTTTATATTTATTGCTTATTTAGATTTCTCTATTTACTACTATTATAGTTTATTTTTTTCCCAATTAGAATAACATTATAAATCCTACTGCCATTGCACTTAGTAAACTTACTGCAACCCCACCTATCATAGCTCTGAAAACTAATCTAGCTAGTGTGCTTTTTTTCTCTGGGCAAAGTATACCTATACCAGATACACATATACCTAAGCTTGAGAAGTTAGCAAATCCACAAAGTGATATTGTAGCCATTATTGCAGTTCTTGGATCCATACCAGATATTATTTTACCTAACTGTTCAAATGCTACGAATTCATTTATTACAAGTTTGCTTCCTAAAAGATTTCCTTCCATTAGTATTTCTGATGGGTCTAATCCCATAAGTGCTCCAAATGGTGCAAATACATAAGAGAAAATCTGTTCTAGACTTATTCCGAATATACCTAAGCCTTTATTTATTAATGCAACTAATGCAACCATTGCTATTAAAGAAGCTCCCATTGATAATGCCATCTGCATACCAGTTACTGCACCTTCTGAAATAGCTTCTATTACGTTTGCATTGTTACCTTTATTATCCATTTTTATATCCCCAACCTCGTGAATTTCTTCTGTCTGAGGGAATATTATTTTTGAAACCATTATACTTCCTATTGGAACTAATGCACTTGCTATTAATAAGTATTCCATTGGAATTCCAAGTGCTGTATATCCACCTAATATCGAAACAGACATACTTCCCATTCCAGATACTAGTACGACCATGATTTCACTGTCTGTCATTTTATTTAAATACTTACTTATTAATATTGGACTGTCTGTCTGACCTAAGAACATGTTGGCAACTGCTACGAAACTTTCAACTTCTGAACTTCCCATTATCCAACCAACTGCTTTACCTATCCATTTAACTACAAAGTTAAGTACACCTATATAGTAAAGTAAACTTACAAGTGCTGATAAAAAAACTATGTTTCCTAATACCTGTATTGCAAATATCATACCTGTTGGTGCTGAACTATCTGCTAATGAACCGAATACAAAAGATAATCCATTTGAACCACAGTTTATAACTCCTGTTACAGCATCCGATATTTTTGAAACTACCATTCTACCTGCTGGAACCTTTACAAGTACTAAAGCTATGATAAACTGAGCTATCATACCTTTTAAAAGCATTTTGAATGATACATCTTTTCTTTTCCAAGATATTAACCAAAGTATTCCTAGTACTACTACAATTCCCAGTAAATTTAATATTGCTTTCATCCGTTTTTCTCCTCTATTTACTGAAAATCAGCCTATTTATTATTTTCTTTATCTTCTTTTATTAATATACGAAGTGCTTCTATACCAACTTTTATAGCACTTTCTGTATCGTGTACTATTGGGTTTTCTAATCCTGCTGCATTTCTTTCCTGATTTCCTACAACTAAGAAGTTAGAACCACAACGAACACCTAAATGACTAGCTACTATAAATAATGCAGCTGATTCCATTTCTGAAGCTTTACATCCTAATCTTTTCCACGCTTCCCATTTATTTAAAAGTTCATAACTAACTGGCATTCTTTCTGGTTCATGCTGTCCGTAGAATGCATCTTTACACTGAACAACTCCTGCATGATATGTATATCCTAATTTTTTAGCTGCTGCAACTAAAGCATTAGTTACTTCTAAATCTGCAACTGCTGGGAATTCTATTGGAGCGTATTCTCTTGAAGTACCTTCCATTCTTATAGCACCAGTGGCTACTACTATATCTCCACCTTTTACATCTATATCTATTCCTCCACAAGTACCAACTCTTACAAATGTATCTGCACCGCAAAGTCTAAGCTCTTCCATAGCTATTGATGCTGATGGACCACCTATACCTGTTGATGTAACACTTACTTTTTCCCCATCAAGGTATCCTGTGTATGTAACATATTCTCTACTATCAGCAACTAGTACTGGATTATCGAAATGTTTTGCTATTTTTTCACATCTTTTTGGATCTCCTGGAAGTATAACATAACGTCCAACATCTCCTGGTCTTATCTGTAAATGATACTGTAATCCTACTTCTCCTGAATAATTCTGCATAATTGCTCTCTCCTTTTCATTATGAATTTTATTTTTCTTAATTTATTACTTTTAATTATTACTTTCTTTGAGCTATTTTATCTTCCATTAATTATTTGTATAATTATTTGTCTTTTTATATAACTCTCTGTCTTTAGTTGTATAATATCATATACTTGTCTAGTCTGCAATACGTTTTCTGTAATTTTTAACCAAATTTTTACCAAAATATAACCTTTTCCTATCATTTTTATGTGTATTTTATACTTTTTTCGGCATTTTACAATTAGACAAGTTGTATACTTGTCTAATTTTTATAATCTTACCAATTTCTTCCTATTTCTCTAACTTTCTTATCTATTGACAATACACAGTTTCAAACTTATAATACAACTTGTATAATCTAATGGATAGGAGGGGGAAAATGATACCAGAGGTTTCATCTGAAAAAGAAAGAAAATTAAAACATGTAAAAGTTTACGACCAATTATTTAAAAAAATACAGGATGGTGTTTATCCTCCTGGCTCAAAGCTTCCATCAGAACCAAACCTAGCTGAACAGATGGGCGTTAGTAGAATGACACTTAGAAGAGCCCTTGCTCTTTTACAAGAGGATGGTCTTATTTCTAATATTCAAGGAAAAGGGAATTATATAAAGGAACTACACACCATAAGTAGAAATTTTGGAATGGAAAAAATTCAACATCCTTTTTACGCTTGCTGTGATGAAGAGATAGATGATTTAGAAATAGAATTTAGAATAGAGCCTGCAACTGATGCAATTTCAAAAAACTTAGAAAGAAAAACTGCTGCGGTTGTTATATCAGACAGATGGTATAAATTTAATGGTATAACTAAAGGTTATTCTCTTAGCTTTATACCTATAGAGACTATTTCTGAATACGATGTAGATTTAAATGATATAGATAGTTTAAAAGATTTTATGGAAAATAGAGTTTATTCTATTGTTTCCAAGAGTAATTGCGAATTTAGTTTTACTACTACTGGAAACTTTACAGCTATAAAATATGAATTATCACATGATGAGATGTTTATATTAATATTAGAAACACTTTATAACAACAATGGAAATGTAATAATTTCTACTAAACACTATATCCCACTTACAATGTTTAGAATGCATCTAAATGTAATAAACAAATTAAATGAATAAAAAAAGAGCTCAATTTCCTCTTTAAGTGTAAATCACCTTAAGAGAGAAATTAAGCTCTTTTTTATTTTTAATATTCTGCATCGAATATATCCATTTCTCTATCTCTTATCTTTTCTACTAAGAATCTTATTCCACTGCTTATTATGTGTAATGTTAGTACTATTACTATCCCCATAAATAGTCCTATAAATCTATTTACCATAGCAGTTTCTGCATTAAATATTATTAAAGATGCATTTATTGATGATATAAAGTTTATAAACTGTTTATACTTATATTCATCTATAAAGAATCCTACATATCCTAATATCATAACTAATATAGCTGCATACTCAACAGGGAATATATATCCAAATACTATTGAGAAGAAGAATATTCCACAAACTGTAGCTATAGTTCTGTATTTTATTCTATCTACCATATCACTTGTATCTATCTGAGTTAAAGACATTACAACTATACTAACCCATAGTGGTTTTGCAGAATTCATAAGTGCTGCAATAAGTATTGCTATAGAAACTCCAAAAGCCATTCTCGCAGATACATCTACGTATTTCATACCTTCTTTTATCTGCTCTTTTAAAGTTCTTCCTTCTTCACCGTAACCTCTTTTTTTCCATTCTATATATGTTACAGCAACAGTTATTCCTGTAGCTATTAATATTCCAACCATTCTTTTAGGGAATAAATCAATTGACACCGGAACAGATTGACAGAATAAAAGAGGTAATAAAAATACCATATTCATCTTGTATGGTGCTGGTTCTGTTGTAACTATCATAGTTATAAATATATATATAATATTAAGCGGCAATGCAAGCCAAGGAGATATTACCCCAATCTGAGCAACTATTCCTGATCCTATAAATAGTGTAGCTATCATAATAAGCATATCGTAAAGTTTTATACCTGTATTCATCTTAGGGAACATCATTATCCCTACATATATCGCAACTCCAGGTAGAGTATTTTCTTCACCAAAAATTGTCATATATGCCATTATGAATCCCATCATCGCTATAAATCTAAATGTATTATGTTTAATTTTTCCTATAAGTTTGCTATTTTCTCTATTTTTTTTCTTCAATATAAATAACCTCCCTTTTTTTGACACAATGAATATAATAACATATAATCCTTCATTTTTCATCAAATTATTGCTAAAAAACAAATATTTTTTTAAAAAATTGCAATTACATTCATATTTCTGTTAATTTTGTATCAGAGGCTACAATTATGAAATATATTACATAAAATTAAGCATAAAAAAACTGTCACACAAATGTGTGACAGTTTTCATTATATAAACTTTAAATTTCTGATCTCAATTATAACCCGAAGATTATTTCTGTCCTGCTGTAAGCATTTTTTCAAGTTTTTTATCGAATACAAGAAGTATAACAGCTGATACTATTAGTATAACTGGTATAGCTATGAATACCTGCATCATACCCATTGATTCCATTATACCCTGAACGTATCCTGAAGCTTTAGAAGCAGCGAATGTTGCTAATGTCCAAACACCCATTAATACTGTTAAGTATTTAGCTGGAGCATGTTTAGAAACCATTGAGTTTCCTAGTGGAGAGAAGCACATTTCACCTATAGTCTGGAATACTGTGAATCCTATTAACCATACAACTGAAGCTTTAGCAGTTTCTGGAGCACCAACTCCTCTTGTAAATTCTGCACCTACCATGAATACGAATGCTACACCTAGGAATATAAATCCTAAAGAAACTTTCTGTATCATAGTTAAGTCACCCTGAGGTCTATTAGATAATTTACTCCATATAGCAGCCATAACAGGTCCAAGTAATATACAAAGTAATCCATTAAGAGTAGTTTCTATCCATACTGGTGGAACTGCAAAGCTACCAACATTCATATTTACATATGTATTCATGTAAAGAAGAACTGAAGTAGAAGCCTGATAGTAAGCAGTCCAGAATATTATTGTAAATGCAGATATTATAGTTATTGCTATAACTCTTTTCTTTTCATCAGATGTTAAAGCTCTATTTGCTTCTTCAGCTGAAAGAACTTTCTGACCTTCATCACCATGGCTAAGCATTTTCTGTGGTAATTTACCAGCATCACCTAATACTCTCCATCCAAGAACAGATACTACTGTAGCTACTAACATCATTACTCCTGATAAAGCGAAACATTTCTGGAATCCCTGAACTAGTGTTCCGTTAACTTCTGTTGCAAATGTGTTAGCACATAAGTATGCTAATATTAATGATCCGAAGAATGAACCAACATTTACGAATGAATATAATATAGAGAATGCAGAGTCTTTCTGACTAGCATCTGTATATAATTCTCCAACCATTGCGTTTAACTGGTTTTTGAATAAACCTGTTCCTATTGAAACTACTGCGATTAACGCATGAACGTGCATAACAGATGTTGCAAAGTATCCTATGAACCATCCACCTGCCATTATAAGAGCACCTATAACAACACAGTATCTAGCTCCTAACCATCTGTCTGATATTACCCCACCTATAACTGGTGCTAGGTAAGTGAATGCCATTAAGTTAGCCCCGATTACTGCTGCATCAGCAGGATCTAATCCAAGACCACCTTCAACAACGGCTGTAGCTAAGAATAATAATAATAGCGATTTTGATCCGTAGTAAGCGAATCTTTCACAAGTGAATACTAATCCACATGCGTATAACCCTTTAGGGTGTTTTACTGAATCATTTCCCATTTTTGAAATCCTCCTATATTTATTTTTTTATAAAAGCGTTTGCTTTTCTTGTTAATAGCAACTTTTAGATATATATTTTTTCTCTAACGTTGCTACTTTTTTATTATATAACATTGCATATCCAATAATCAAGTTTTTTGTTATCTTTTTGTTACTTTTTTCTGACTTTTTTTAAATTAATCAATATTAAAAAACTATGATATTATTATATATTTACTTTTTTAAAACTTTATTTTTAAAGAGTATTTGAAGTTTTATTGAATTTTATAAAAAGAAAAAACCGGTATTAAATACTTATTA
>URRU01000077.1 GCA_900550335.1 uncultured Clostridium sp.
TTCTAAAAGAAAAAAGAAAGGGCGAAATAAAAATAAGCCTACGCTCAAAAAATGATATAGATGTGAGTAAAATTGCTATGCAATTTAACGGTGGTGGACATGTAAGAGCTGCCGGATGCACAATAAATGATACTATTGAAAATGCAGAAAAAATTATAAAAGAGCGGGTTTTAAGGGCTTTTTAGGATTAACTATATGGATAAGATAATAAGTATTTTAAAACCTACTGGGATGACATCAAACGATGTTGTTGGAAAAGCTAGAAAAATTTTAAAAATAAAGAAAATTGGACACACTGGGACATTAGATCCTGACGCTGCTGGAGTACTTCCTATTTGTATAGGTAGGGCAACAAAGGTAAGTGAGCTTATTTTAAATAAAGAAAAATCATATTTATGTGAATTGACTCTTGGGGCAGCTACAGATACTTATGATTCATCTGGAGAAATATTGTTTAAAGCACCAGAGGATTTTGAATACACAGAAGAAGCTATAAAAAAAGCATTTGAATCTCAGATGGGGGACATAGAACAGTATCCTCCAAAATATTCTGCTCTAAAAGTAAATGGCAAGAGAATGTGTGATTTAGTTAGAAGCGGAAGAGAAGATGAGATAGTTCTTAAACCTAGAAAAGTTACTATAAAAAAACTAGAAATATTGAGTATAGATAATAATAAAGTAAGATTTTATGTTGAGTGCTCAAAAGGGACATATATAAGAAGTATATGCTATGATATAGGCGAAATTTTAGGATGTGGAGGACATATGTCATTCCTTCTTAGAACGTCTTCAGGAAAGTTCAATCTTGAAAATTCTATAACTTTAGACGAGTTAGAAAAATTTGTTGAAGAGGGAACAGTTGAAGAGCATGCATTTGATATAGACTATACTTTAGATTCATATCCTAGGATAGTACTTAGAGATAATGCTGTTAAATACTATTCTAATGGTGGAATCATAGAATCTTATAGATTTGATGAAAAAAATTATACAGATAAAGATGAGTATGTAAGAGTTTACAGTCACGAAAGATTTATCGGAGTTGGAAGATTGATAAGAGAAAACGGAAAAACCAGTGTGAAAAGCGATAAAATCTTTGTATAAGCTACAAAAATTTAGGTTTATGCAGGATAAAATAAATTCTATTAAAACTACCGGAGTATTAATATGAAAATTATTAAAGCCATAAAAGATATAGATATTGAATTTGATACAGTTGTTACTATTGGTAACTTTGATGGAGTTCACAAGGGACATCAAGTGCTTATCGAAAAAACAGCTACATACGCAAAAGCGAGGGGCATTAAAAGTGCTGTTTTTACATTCTTAAATCATCCAATAAACTATTTTGTACCTGAAAAAGTAAAGAATATATTCGATGAAAAGGAAAAACAGAGACTGATAGAGGGCTTTGGAATAGATTATCTAATAGATATACCTTTTGACAAGGCGATGACTCAAATATCAGCAGAACAATTTGTAGTTAAAATATTGAAGGACAAAGTACATGCAAAAAAAATAGTTGTAGGACATGATTTTACATTTGCTAGAAATAAAGAGGGAAATGTAAATGTACTTAAAGAAATGGGGCATGAATATGGGATTGAAGTAGAAATAGTTCAACCCATAAAAATAAATGATATAAGAGTAAGCAGTACGTTTATAAGAGAGTTAATATCTGAAGGGCGTGTTGATGAAATTCCTCAGTATTTGGGTACTCCTTATGTAATAGAAGGAGAGATAATACATGGAAAGGCTAATGGAAGAAAGATGGGATATCCAACTGCAAACATAAGCCTAAAAGATCAGATTATCAATCCTAAAAATGGAATCTATGCAACTAGAGTAATTATAGATGGCAAAAAATATTTTGGAGCCACTAATGTAGGAATGAATCCGACTGTAAATGGAAAAGATCTTTCAATAGAAACAAATATTCTTGATTTTGATGAGGATATATACGGTAAAATAGTTAGAATCGAGTTTTTGGAAAAAATAAGAGATGAAAAGAAATTTGAATCGCTTGATGAGTTAAGAAAACAGTTGGATATAGACACTGGATTTGTTAGAGAGAAATATATATCAAATGAAAATAACAAGTAAAAAAATATTTGCAAATATTTTTAAGATATGTTACTATAAGTAAGGTGATTAACCCACACTCAGCAGTTGAACACTCCGATCACTGCCTAGTGAAGGGCGATTATAATAAATTTATGGAGGAAACAGAAATGATAGCAAACAAATCAGAAATAATCAAAGAATTCGGAAGAAAAGAAGGAGATACAGGTTCTCCAGAAGTACAGATAGCTATATTAACAGCTAGAATAAACGAATTAAACGAACACTTAAAAGTTCACAAAAAAGACCATCACTCAAGAAGAGGTCTATTAAAAATGGTTGGTAAAAGAAGAAACTTACTTTCTTACTTAAAAGAAAACGACCTAGAAGGATACAGAGCTTTAATAGCAAAATTAGGTTTAAGAAAATAATTTTATTTATCAGTAAAAAGCAGGTATATAATTACCTGCTTTTTTCAAATAGAAATATAATAACAGGGTAAAATATAGGGGATTTTACGCTGATAAAAATTCAATAACAGACACAAGGAGGTATAATATGGATATTCAACTATTATGCGATAGTTTATGCGATATACCAGATGAAATAGCTGCTAAGCCATATTTAGAAGTTATTCCATTGACAGTAATGTTCGATAATGAGGAATTTAAAGAGGGTATCGACATAAGTAAAGAGGAGTTTTATAAAAGGGTAAAATCTACTGGAGAAATACCTAAAACTTCTCAGGCTACATATATCGAGTTTAGAGAAGCGTTCGATAAGTATACTTCTGAGGGTAAAAAAATTATATGTATAACAGGTTCTTCAAAATCGTCTGGAACTTATCAGAGTGCTACACTTGCAAAAGAAGATTGTGAAAATGCAGAAATAACTGTCTTTGATACGCTTAATCTTTCTTTAGGAAGTGGACAGTATGTTATAAAGGCATGCGAATTGATAGATGAAGGAAAAAGTTATGAAGAAATACTAAAGGAATTAGATAATATTAGAGAAAGCGTACACTTATTATTTGTACCATCTACACTTACTTATTTAAAGAAAAGTGGAAGGGTTCCTAGTGCTACTGCTACTATAGGAAATCTACTTCATGTTCAGCCATTATTTTATGTCGAAAATGGAGATATAAAAATGCTAGAAAAAATAAGAGGATCTAAAAAAGTTCCTCATACAATGGTGGATGTACTAATCGATATGAATGATGGAAAGCTAGAAGATAAAATAGTTACAATAGGATGTGGAGCAAATTACGATGAGATGAAAGGTCTTGAGGAAGAAGTTAGAAAGAGAATAAATGCGAGAAAAGTAATGTTTACAAGAGGTGGAGTATGTATATGTTCTCATACTGGACCAGATATAATTGCTTTGAGCAGCTCTCTTTAAACATTAAGGAATGATTAAATATATTGTAGAAGTTTAATATTTTTGATAATATATTAATTGAGACGAGAAAACGGAAGAATTAGGAGGAAAAATAGATTATGGTTGAACATAAGATATATACTACAGAATTTGCTGGTAGAGAGCTTTCTGTAGAAGTAGGAAAAATATGTGAAATGACTAATGGTAACTGTATAGTAAAATACGGTGACAGTGTAGTTATGGTAAACACAACAAAATCAGCAGAACCAAGAGATGGAATAGATTTCTTCCCTCTAAGTGTTGATTACGAAGAAAAATTATATTCAGTAGGTAAAATACCTGGTGGATTCTTAAAAAGAGAAGGAAAACCTTCAGAAAAAGCGATATTAACATCAAGATTAATAGATAGACCAATAAGACCTTTATTCCCAAAAGGATTCAGAAATGATGTTCAGGTTGTTGCAACTGTTCTTTCAGTAGACCAGGATTGTACTCCTGACATAGTAGCTATGATAGGTTCATCAGTTGCATTATCAATATCTGATATACCTTTCAATGGGCCAACAGGTTCAGTTTGCATAGGTTTAGTTGACGGAGAATTCGTTGTAAACCCTAATGCTGAACAGAGAGAAAAAAGTGAAATGCACTTAGTAGTATCTGGTACAAAAGATGCTATAATGATGGTTGAAGCAGGTGCTCAGGAAGTATCTGAAGATACTATGTTAAAAGCTATATTATTCGCACATGAACACATCAAAAAAATAGTTGAATTCATAGAAGAAATAGTAGCTGGATCAGGAAAAGAAAAAGAAGAAGTAAAATTATACCATGCTGATGAAGATATAGAAGCTCAGGTAAAAGAATTTGCTTCAGCAAAAATGAGAGAAGCCGTTCAGACTGTTGAAAAAATGGAAAGAATGGAAAATATGGATAAAGTTAAAGAAGAAACTTTCACTTACTTTGAAGAAAAATTAGAAAACTTTGAAGAAGTAGCTGGAGATATAGAAGAAGTTCTTCAGGCTATAATAAAAGACGAAGTTAGATCTTTAATATCTGATGAAGAAATAAGACCAGACAACAGAAAATTCAATGAAATAAGACCTATATGGTGTGAAACTGGTATGATACCAAGAACTCATGGTTCTGCTATATTCACAAGAGGTCAGACTCAGGTAATGAACATAGCTACATTAGGAGCTTTAGGTGATGTTCAGAAACTTGATGGATTAGATGAAGAAGAAAACAAAAGATATATGCACCACTACAACTTCCCAGCTTACTCAGTAGGTGAAGCTAGACCTTCAAGAGGACCAGGAAGAAGAGAAATAGGACATGGGGCACTTGCTGAAAGAGCATTACTTCCAGTAATACCATCTCAGGAAGATTTCCCTTATGCAATAAGATTAGTATCTGAAGTACTAAGCTCAAATGGATCAACTTCTCAGGCAAGTGTTTGTGCATCTACATTATCATTATTAGATGCTGGTGTTCCAATAAAAGACATGGTAGCTGGTATAGCTATGGGTCTAATAAAACACCACGATAAAGTAGTTGTACTTTCAGATATACAGGGAATGGAAGACCACTTAGGAGATATGGACTTCAAAGTTGCAGGTACTGAACACGGTATAACAGCTATACAGATGGATATAAAAATAGACGGTATAGATGAAGATATACTAAGAAGAGCTCTTGCACAGGCTAGGGAAGGTAGAATGCACATACTTGGAGAAATGAGAAAAGTTATATCTGAACCAAAACCAGAGCTTTCTCCATACGCTCCAAAAATAGAAAGAATGAACATAAATCCAGATAAGATAAAAGATGTAATAGGACCTGGTGGAAAAGTTATAACTAAGATAATAGACGAAACTGGTGTTAAAATAGACATCGAACAGACAGGTGAAGTATTCATAGCTGGTACAGATAAAGCTATGATAGACAGAGCTAAAGAACTTATCGGAAATATAGTTGCTGAAGCAGAAGTTGGTAAAGTATACAGAGGTAAAGTAACTAGAATAATGAACTTCGGTGCTTTCATGGAAATACTTCCAGGTAAAGAAGGACTTCTTCATGTTTCTCAGATATCTAAAGAAAGAGTAAACAATGTAGAAGATGTTCTAAACATAGGCGACGAATTAGAAGTTAAAGTAACTGAAATAGATGAAAAAGGAAGAATAAATCTTTCTAGAAAAGTTTTATTATAATAAATGAATAATCAAGAGATGCCGAAAAATTTTGAGGCATCTCTTTTTTTATCTAATTGAGTTGATAATATATTCTATGTAAATTATAATGATATAATGGAGTGAATAAAAAATGTTTTTGGAGGATTTATGTATAAGACAAAAAAATTAAGCAATGGGCTTACAATTATAGCAGAAGAAATTCCTTATTTAAAATCAATCTCTATGGGGATATGGTTTAGATCTGGAATAAAAACAGAAGAAAATTATATAGATGGTGTATCTCACTTTATAGAGCATATGATGTTCAAAGGGACTAAAAATAGAACATCAAAACAATTGGTTGCAGAAATAGAAAATTTAGGCGGTGTAATCAATGCTTTTACAGGTAGAGAATGTACATGTTACTACGTAAGACTCCTTGATGAACATTTGAATATAGGTATAGATATTATCTCTGATATGATTTTGAACTCTAAATTCGATGAAAAAGATATTGAAAGAGAAAAGAGTGTAATAACAGAGGAATTAAAAATGTACGAGGATTCTCCTGAGGATTTAACATACGACATACTACTTGAAAAAGTATATGATAATAAAGGAATTGGTAAAAACATACTTGGAAACAAGGAATCTATAAAAAGTATGAATAGAGAAGCCATTTTAGATTACTTTGAAAAATTTTATGTACCAGAAAATGCAGCTCTTTCAATATGTGGTAATTTTGACTTTGAGGAAACTGTAAAGCTTATAGAAGATAAGTTTGAGAATTGGCATGGACAAAAGCAAGATTATAATTTACAAGATGAAGTATTTAAACCTTGTATCATAAAGAAAGATAGAGATTATGAACAGACAAATTTAGCTATTTGTTTTGAATGTGATAAAATAGGCTCTAGCTCAAACGATGTATATACTATAGATATAATAAATAATGTTTTAGGTGGAAGCTCTACATCTAGATTATTCCAGAGAATTAGAGAAGATGAGGGGCTAGTGTATTCTATTTACTCAGAACAGGAGTTCTATCGGGATAAGGGAGAGCTTGGTATATATGCTAGTATGAGTACAGAAAATTTAGAGGATGTATATAGATTAATAAAAGAGGAAATTATTTCTCTTAATGAAAATGGAATAACAGAAGAAGAATTAAATAATTCTAAGGAGCAGCTAAAGGGAGAGTTTATGCTAGGCATGGAAAGTACTGAAAGTAGAATGAATGCTATTGGGAAATATATGCTTATAACAGGAAGAGTTGAAACCTTAGAAGATGTTATAGAAGGATTAAATTCTATAACTATGGACGATATAAATAGGGTAATATCAGACGTTTTAGATATAGATAAAATGGGAGTATGTGTTGTAGGAAAAGGTGTAAGTGAGATTGAACTTTAGAAGTTCATATTTTAGGAGGTTAAAATGATAGTAGTTCAGAAATTTGGCGGTACTTCAGTAGCTAATTTTGAAAAAATGGCTGAGGTATGTGAAATAGTTAAAAAAACTAAAGAAACAGGAAATGATGTTGTAATAGTTGTATCAGCTATGGGTAGAAAAGGAGATCCTTATGCGACAGATACTCTATTAGGGCTTTTAGAACAGGTAACAGATAGACCTACAGATAGAGAAAAAGATATGCTTATGTCATGTGGGGAAATAATTTCCTCAACTTTAATGGCTAGTATGCTTACTGCAAATGGAGTAGATGCTGTTGCATTTACAGGAAGTCAGGCTGGTATGATGACAAATGGTGTTTATTCAGATGCAAAAATAAAGGATATAGACCCAAGTAGAATAAAGGCTGAGCTTGAAAATGGAAATGTTGTAGTTGTAGCTGGATTCCAGGGTGGAGATGATAGAGGAGATATAAACACACTTGGAAGAGGTGGCTCAGATACTTCTGCTGTTGCACTTGGAAAGGCTCTAGGTTGTAAGTATGTTGAAATATATACAGATGTAGACGGAATAATGACTGCAGATCCAAGAGTTGAGCCAGATGCAAAAGTACTTGACTATATTGATTATGAAGAAGTATTCCAGATGGCTGATAAGGGAGCTAAGGTAATACATCCGAGAGCTGTTCAGATAGCTAAAGACGGAAATATAACTCTTGCTATAAAAAATACATTAAATCCAAGTTATGAAGGAACAAAAATTTGCTCAGTTAAAAATATAGAAAATGACGGATTTGAATGTTGTTGCAAAGAAGAGAGATTTGCTGTAGCAAATAAAAGAGATATAGTTCAGATAAAAATAAAAGATAATGGAACTTTTACAGACATATTATCTGAAATGGAAGAAAAAAGCATAAGTATGGATATGATAAACTTTTTCATAGGAGAAAAGGCATTTGTAATAGATGAAAAGGATAAGGATAACCTAGAAGAAATATTAAAGAGAAATAAAGTAGACTATGAAATAAAAGAAAATTGTGCAAAGGTAACGCTTATAGGTTCTTCAATGACAGGAATTCCAGGTGTTATGTCTAAAGTGGCTAGAGGTCTTAAAGAAGCTGGAATACCTCTACTACAGACATCTGACTCTAGTATGACAATATTTTGCTTAGTTGATGAAAATGACATGG
>URRU01000078.1 GCA_900550335.1 uncultured Clostridium sp.
TTATATTATTTATTCTGGATAGAAAAAATACGTCTTTTTTCAAGACGTATTTTCTCTTTATTTTTATTAATCAAGATAATCTCTAAGTTTCTTAGATCTACTAGGATGTCTTAATTTTCTAAGTGCTTTAGCTTCTATCTGTCTTATTCTTTCTCTTGTAACATCAAACTCTTTACCAACTTCTTCAAGAGTTCTTGCTCTACCATCTTCAAGTCCAAATCTTAATTTAAGAACTTTCTGTTCTCTTTCATTTAATGAACTTAAAACTTCATCTATCTGTTCTTTTAATAATGAATATGCAGCTGATATATCTGGAGCTGGAGCATCATCATCTGGTATGAAATCTCCTAAGTGAGAATCTTCTTCTTCACCTATTGGAGTTTCTAATGATACTGGATCCTGTGCTATTTTCATTATTTCTCTTACTTTTTCTTCTGAAAGATCCATTTCTTTAGCTATTTCTTCAGGTTTTGCATCTCTACCTAATTCCTGAAGTAACTGTCTTGAAACTCTCATAAGTTTGTTTATTGTCTCAACCATGTGTACAGGTATTCTTATTGTTCTTGCTTGGTCTGCTATTGCACGAGTTATGGCCTGTCTTATCCACCAAGTCGCATATGTACTGAATTTAAATCCTTTTTCATAGTCGAATTTTTCAACTGCTTTTATAAGACCTAGGTTACCTTCCTGAATTAAATCAAGGAATAACATTCCTCTACCTACGTATCTTTTAGCTATACTTACAACTAGTCTTAAGTTCGCCTCTACTAGTCTCTGTTTTGCTAACTCATCACCTTCATGCATTCTCTTAGCATATTCAACTTCTTCATGTGGTTTAAGTAGTGGGATTTTACCTATTTCTTTAAGGTACATTCTAACTGGGTCATCGATACTTATTCCTTTTGGAAGTGATAAATCTAATTCTTCAGATTCTCCATCTTTGTCATCGTCATCTGAAATAGAATCATCTATATGATCGAATCCCATATCATCATTATTGCTTGCAACAAAAGTTGCATTGTTTTTCTTAGATTTTTCATCTACTAGCTCTATTCCTACACTCTGAAGTGTATCATAAAGGTTATCCATCTGCTCTTTGTTCATTTCAACTGTTTCAAAAGCATCACCTATTTCTTCAAATGTAAGAGACCCGTTCTTCTTCCCTTTTAATATCAGTGCGTTTGCCTTTTCTTTTAGCTCTTTGTTTTTGTTTTCTGCTTTAACTTTATCCACACTTAAACCCCCTTTATAAATTTCTCAATCTTTTATTCAAATCTACTGCTTGTAAAGCTATATTCATAATCTCAACATCTAGTTCTTTTAATAATTCTTTTTCATTATTATCTAGATTTTTTCTTTTTTCTTCAAGTTCTGATTGTTTTCTTCTCAGATTGTTTATTTTATTTTTCAAAGAATTTCTTTTTACACTTTTTACAGTTTCTTCGATTTCTTTTAAATTTTTTGTATCTATACTATCCAACGATACTTTCTTTAAAGATTCTATATATTTTTCATCTATATCTGCTAATTCACTTGAATCAACAACCTTTTCAGAATCAACTTTAGAAAGATACCTAGTTATTTTTTTACTTTCTTCCATTAAAAATTCATTTTCATCTATTTTTAATAGTATTTTTTCTCTAGCAGCCGGAATATTCATCATTATTTTTATTAACATTATTTCAGTAAGTTCTTCTCCATGCTGAATAGCGTCCATTTTTTCTATATTCGGCTTTTCATCTTGAGTATATCTATTAAATTTTTTATTAGATGAAATTTTAGAATTATAGGATTTGCCGTATATTTCTCTTTTTACCGCATCTTCATCCAACTGAACTATTCCGCTCAGATATTTTATATAATAATCTATCTCAACAGGACTTTTTAATTGTTTTATTATATTAACCGCTTCTTTTGCAAATTTTATATTATCTCCATCTCTTGATAGGTCAAAAGAAGCCTTTAAGTTATCTATTTTAAACTTAATCCGTGGTACAGCATCTCTCATAGCCTTTTTGTATTCGTCAGTTCCGTATTTTCTAACATATTCATCTGGATCCTTTGAATCCTTTAAATTTAGTACTTTAACTGATAATCCAGCTTCGACTAAAATATCAATTGCTCTAAGACTTGCTTTTATTCCTGGTCCATCAGAATCATACGATATTATAACGTTGTCTGCATATCTCTTTATCAAATGAGCCTGTTGACTTGTAAGAGCTGTTCCAAGTGTAGCCACTGCTATTTGTATACCATATTGATATAACGATATTAAATCCATATACCCCTCTACAAGAATAACTGTTCTTGAAGAAAGATTTTTTCTAGCAAAATTTAATCCATACAAATTATGCCTTTTATTAAAGATTAACGTATCCGGTGAATTTAGGTATTTAGGTAGTGAATCGTCTAACACCCTTCCACCAAATCCGATTACATTCCCTCTATAATCGAATATTGGGAACATAACTCTATTTCTAAATTTATCATAATATTTATCTGTTTTTGTACTTTTTCCTATCAAGCCACATTCCAAAAGCTCTTCTCTACTATAACCTTTTTCATTCATTAAATAATCCATTAGACTACTCCAAGAATCTGGAGAATATCCCAACCCGAATTTTTTTATAGTTCTATCATCGAGACCTCTATTTTTTAAATATTCATATCCTCTGTTTTTAGTTTGTAAGAGGTTTGCAAAATAGTATCTCGCTGCTTCTGTATGTATATCTTGATATTTTTTACTTAATTCAATTTTTCTTTTTGTGTCTTCATCGATGTTAAAATTTATGTCTATTCCACATCTAGTTGCAAGCATTCTAACTGCATCCATAAAATCTAGATTTTCCATTTTCATGACAAAATTTATAACATCTCCGCCCTCCCCACAGCCAAAACATTTATAAACCTGTTTTGCTGTACTTATATGAAAAGACGGTGTTTTTTCGACATGAAAAGGACATAAAGCTTTATAATTTTGACCTGAAGGCTGTATTTTTATATAGTCACCTATTACGCTGGCTATATCGCATCTAGCCTTGATTTCCTCTATAATCTCTTTCATATCGTTCATATTAACACATCCCTCTGTTTTTTGTCTTAACATTTCTATTTTACACGAATTTTTATCTTTGTCAATGTTAATAATATAAATAATTCGACTTTTTTTAAGAATATCCTTCTTTTATTTATAATTTTTTCTAAAATTTTCTAATCTTTTCCATTAATTCTTTAAAATCATCAAAATCTAAAGATTGTTCTCCATCAGAAAGAGCTTCATCTGGATTAGGATGTACTTCTACCATTATTCCATCAGCACCACACGCCATTGCAGCATAAGACATAGGTTTTACTAATTCTCTTATCCCAGTACCATGGCTTGGATCTACTATTACAGGTAAACCAGTTTCTTTCTTTATTATTGGGACAGCTGCTAAATCTAATGTATTTCTAGTATAATCATCGTAAGTTCTTATTCCTCTTTCACACATTATAATTTTTTCATTTCCTTCAACTGATATATATTCAGCAGAGCAAATCCATTCTTTTATTGTAGCAGCAAGTCCTCTTTTTAACATAACAGGCTTATCCTGTTTACCTGCCTCTGATAAAAGTGGAAAGTTCTGCATATTTCTAGAACCAATCTGAATTATATCCGTAGCATCATATACCTTTTCTAAATCTCTAATGTCCATTAATTCTGTTATAACGGGCATTTTGGTTTTTTTTCTTACTTCTTTTAAAATCTCAAGTCCTTCTTCTTTAAGTCCATTAAATGAAAAAGAAGATGTTCTAGGTTTATACGCTCCACCTCTTAAAATATCCGCTCCTTGACTTTTTACAAATTCCGCAGTTTTTAAAAACTGTTCATAACTTTCAATCGCACAAGGTCCAGCTATTACAATCTTATCTTTTCCGAACTCTATTCCTTTTTCTCTATTTATAACAATTTTTTTCTGCTGAGAAAATGGGTTATTTTCATCTATTTCAAATTCTTCTATATTTCTTTTTTCCCCATCAGGAAGGTTATTAAATGCATCCGATACATTTTCTCCATTTATATCAAGCTCTGTACTTAAATCTAACAATGGTCTAAGTACAAAAGCTCTTTCCTTCATAAGAGGATGAGGAACCTTTAAATTTTCTGTGTCTATCACTTCATCATTATAAAGAAGTATGTCGACATCTATAGTTCTAGGCCCCCATTTTATTATTCTTTTTCTATTTAATTTTGTTTCTATATTCTGGCAAAATCTAAGCATTTCCTGTGGATTAAAGCTAGTTTCTACCTCTAAACATATATTTAAAAAATCTGGCTGTTCTGTATATCCCCATGCCTTTGTTTCGTATATCTTTGATTTTTTAACAGAAAAAACATATACGCTATCTTCAATCATTTCGCACGCTCTATTCAGATAGCCAAGTCTATTTCCCATATTAGTTCCAAGACTAAGATAAACTTTGTTCATTCTTATATCTCCTTATTTCTACTCCCATATAATCGAAAATTCCTTTAACGGGAGCTTCTTTTTTTCTTACTCTAACCATAACAGAAAATGCACTTTCGAATCTGTTTAATATTTCCGCTGCTATATTTTCTGCTAAGGCTTCTATTAAATTAAATCTTTTATCTTCTGTAAAAGATCTAGTTATTTCATAAACTTCAGCATAGTTTATAGTTTTTGTAAAATCATCGTTCAATCCGGCCTCTTTAGTACTAGTTTCGATTTCTATATCTATAAAAAATTTCTGCCCTAAAACACTCTCTTCTTTTAAAAGTCCATGGTATCCATAAAATGCCATATCTTTTAAAATTATTTTATCCATATTTTTCACCTCTTTAAAAGACTACTATCTGTATATAGCATCTGCCATTTTTGCAGCCCTTAGGTTTTCAGTTATGTCGTGAACTCTTACTATATCAACACCATCTCTAATTCCAAGTACAGTAGTTGCAACTGTTCCTTCAACTCTATCCTTTGGTTCTAAGTGTAGTACATTTCCTATAACAGATTTTCTTGAAGTTCCTAAAAGTATAGGATATCCTAACTCTCTAAGTTCTCCAAGTCTTCTTAATACTTCTAAATTCTGCTCAAATGTTTTACCAAATCCTATACCTGGGTCTAAAACTATTTTTTCTTTTTTAACACCTGCATCTAGTGCCATTTTTATACTTTCGTTTAAGAAATCTTTTATTGATTCCATTATATCCTTATCATATTCTGTTCCGTCCTGATTGTGCATTATACAAACTTCTGCATCGTATTTAGCTACTACATTTGCCATATTTTCGTCTCTTCTAAGACCCCAAACATCATTTACCATTTCTACGCCTAATTTTAGTGCCTCTTCAGCAACATCTGCCTTATATGTGTCTATAGACATAGGAACTGATATTTCCTCTCTTAAAGCCTTTATAACTGGAACTACCCTTCTTATTTCTTCTTCACTATCTACGTATTCACTATCTACGTAAATATGTCCTGGTCTTGTAGATTCTCCACCAATATCTACCATATCAGCACCTTCTGCTACCATTTCTTTAGCATGTTTTAATGCTTTTTCAACTGAATTAAAATCTCCTCCATCAGAAAAACTGTCTGGTGTAACATTTAATATCCCCATTATATAAGTTCTTTTTCCATAATCTAACATCTATCTATACCTCCTATTTCATAAGTATTAAATTCATCGCTTCTGTTCTAGTTGCAATATCTTTTGCAAATACACCTCTTACCGCTGAAGTAACTGTCTTTGAGCCGGGTTTTTTAACACCTCTCATTGTCATACACATATGCTCAGCCTCTATAACTACCATAACACCATAAGGTCTTAATTCTTCCATTATTATATCCGCAGTCTCTTTTGCTATTCTTTCCTGTAATTGAGGTCTTTTTGCTATTGTCTCAACCACTCTAGCTAATTTTGAAAGTCCTGTAAGTCTACCACCCTTTGGAATATATACAACATGAGCTTTTCCAAAGAACGGAACTAAATGATGTTCACAGCAAGAGTAAAATGGTATATCTTTTACTATAACCATTTCTTCGTGTGACTCCTCAGGGAAAGTTACTTTTAAATGCTCTCTTGGATCTTGGAAAATACCGCAGAATATTTCTTCATACATTCTAGCTACTCTGTCTGGAGTTTCTTTAAGTCCTTCTCTATCTGGATCTTCTCCTATAGCTTCTAAAATATCCCTAACTGCTCTTTTTATTTTCTCCTTATCCATTTTTCCTTCTTTTAGTTCCATATTTTCTTTTGAATCTAACATCTAAAACACTTCCTTTTTATTAGTTTTTATTTATTTTTTCATACATTATTTTACATTTTTCAATCATCTTCTCAGAAATTGATCCCTTTTCAAATATTACAACAGGGTTTGAAATTGCTTTTATAAAGAATTTTTCTTCTTTTTCTATATATTTATACGCACTTTCTATAGAAAAATAATTAATATCAAACTCTACACCATAATAATTTGAAAACTCTCTTATCTGATCAGATATCTGTTTTTTTCTTATAACAAATAAATCTATATCATTTATAGATAAATCTTCATCAGATAAATTTTTATACTTTGCCGAACCTACTAGCATAATTAGTGTATTATTATCATCTTCTTTTAATCTATCTACAACAAAATTAAATGCATCTACTTCTTTTTTTCCCATTTTTTACACCTCCTAAACCGATTCTATTTTAGGCAGTACTATATACATTTCTATAAATTTTTTTTATTTCCTCTTTTTATTTTAAATTTTTTTATTTTATTTATATTTTGTGATTTATTTTATCAGTTTATCACATATTTTCAAAGTACAAAAATAGGGAACTTACTTTATAAATTCCCCATTTCATCTATTTTATTTAATTTATTTTCTTTTTGTCTATTTTCTTCCTGAAAAAACTTCTTCAAATGACATTCCAAAAATTACCGGTTTATCATTCTCCCAAGTTCCGCTGTATAAAATTTCTCCATTTTCATCGTAGAAAGTTCCTTCTCCATGTTTTTTACCATATACAAAATCACCTTCGTAGCTCTTTCCATCTTCCCAGATAAATCTACCTTTTCCATTTATTATATTATTTTCCCACTGTCCTTCGTATACTAAGTCTCCATTTCTATCAAAGCAACTTCCACGTCCATTAAATCTTCCTGATTTAAACTCACCTATATATATGTCTCCTTCTCTCCACTGATAGAATCCATATCCGTCTTTTCTACTATCTTTCCATTCTCCAAGGTATTCAGCTCCACTATTATAAACCATTCTGCCTATTCCATTTGCCATCTCTCTTCTGAAGTTTCCTGTGTATTCGTCTCCATTTGAGAATTTGTATATTCCTTTACCTTCTCTGTTGTTATTTCTAAAATCTCCAACATACTCATTTTTTATTTCTCTTTCAGAGTAGAAGATATAATTCCCCATTCCATGCATTTTATTGTTTATCATTTTACCAATGTATATGTCCCCATTTGAAAATTCATATATTCTCTCTACAGGTTTTACATTTTTACCATCTGGGTTAGGAGTGTATGAGTCTACCTCCATGTCCATTCCATATTCTCTTTCTTCCTCAAATTCCTCTTCTAAATATTCATCTTCCTCAAAATCTTCAGCCTCTGGATTGTTATCTAAATCATCTAGGTAAAGAATATCATCATCTAAAATTTCCTCTTCATACTCTATATCATCGTAAACATCTGTATCTACTATTCCCATATCTTCTAAAAAATCATCCTCTTCACTATCTTTTAAAAGATTTAAAGCCTTTACAACATCCTCTGCATTCATTCCATAGTCGTCATCTACATCTAAATCTATATTTTCATAACTAGATTCTTCATCGATTGGAGTATTTTTTTCAACATAAAACTCTGAATTTTGGTAGTACTCTTTCTCTCTTTCCTCCTCTTCTTCAGATAATTTTCTCCGCATCTCTATTTCATTAACTTCAAATTCTGTTGCATATTCTTCTCTTTTTATTAATTTTTCCCTCTTTACTTCAAAAGCTCTAACCTTTTTTTCAATTGCCCCTATTTCTCTATTATATCTATTAAATATTTCTTTATATCTTCTAGGTAAATTCATAACTTTTCCTCCAAAGTAAAACATGTTTATTATATATTATTTAAATTACTTTCTTATATTATTATAATACTAATTTCTTTC
>URRU01000079.1 GCA_900550335.1 uncultured Clostridium sp.
AACTATTGCAACTGCTTTACTAAGCCCTATTCCATATCTATTCATAACATATATCTGCATAGGTTGGCTTCCAGATGCAAAAGGTGTTACTAGATTATAATAAAGTCCCATTGTTCCCATTTGGAGACCTATAGTCCTCTTCTTTTTATCTTTTTCTACTGAATTTATAATAAATTGGAAAACAAGTGTTTCTAACACTATATAAATTAAAACTAATCCCATTCCCATAAATAAGAATTTCTTATCTACAAAATTAATTACATCAGGTATCCTTCTATAATCAACCGTTGTAGATATTATATAAAATGTAAATCCAATTAGGAAAAGAAGAAATCCGTACTGTGCTATCTTCTTTTCTTTGCTTGTTAATTTTCTCATAACCTTTAGTCCCCTTTATTTAGTCCCACAATATATTAGTATACATTTTTAAAATGCTTTTGAAAACATTTTATTCAATTTTATTATTTCTACTACTATTATTATATTTTATTTTTCTAAAGAAAATCTAAAAGTAATCAAAAATTCATCTAATAATCACAAATAAACTTTTAATATTTTAATTTATAATCTAAACACAATAACATCTTGCTTACTTGTAATTAAAAAAGGACGAGATTTTATCTCGTCCTGATTATCTTATTAAATATTATTACATAAATATAAGCTTAAGTGCGAATAATATAGCTAGTACTATTATTACTGCTGATATTTTCTTTCTATCTTCTTTTTTAGCTATTATGTTGTATATTACATTTACTAAAACATAAGATAAAACACCTAATGTTAAACCATCACCTATGCTGTATGTTAATGGCATACCTGCTATTGTTATGAAAGCTGGTAAACCTTCTGTTATATTGCTGAAATCTATATCAACTACAGAAGATAACATTAAGTATCCAACATATATTAAAGCTGGTGCAGTTGCACAACTTGGTATAGCTATAAATATTGGTGAGAAGAACATTGCTATTAGGAATAATACACCAGCTGTTATAGCTGTCCATCCAGTTCTTCCTCCTTCAAGTACACCTGTTGAACTTTCAACGAATGTAGTAACTGTAGAAACACCCATTAAAGCCCCTGCTGTTGTAGCAAGTGAGTCAGCTAATAATGCTCTACCAACATTTGGAACATTACCTTCTTCATCAAGCATACCAGCTTTTGAAGAAACACCAACTAATGTACCAACTGTATCGAAGAAGTCAACGAATAAGAATGTACAAACTATTCCTATGAAAGCCCCTAAGTTAGCAGGATGAGTCATGTAGCTGAAATCTACTTTACCAGCTATTGGAGCCATACTTTCAAATTTAAATAATCCTTCTGGAAGGAATATACCTAATTCCCGTGCATGAGCAGGGTTTATCATTGCATATCCCCAAGCTAAAAGTGAACTTACAACTATTCCTATAAGTATTGCACCTTTAACTCCTCTTTTATCAAGAACTGCTATAAGTACTAAACCAACACAAGCCACAATTGCTGCTGGAGTGAATTCTCCTAAAGCAACTAATGTAGATTCATTGGCAACTATTATACCACTACCTGATAAACCTATCATTGCTATAAATAGACCTATACCACCAGTAACTGCTAATTTCATGTTAACTGGTATAGAATTTACTACTGCTTCTCTAACTTTGAATAAAGTTAATATTATAAATATGATACCTTCTACAAATACAGCTGTTAAAGCTATTTCCCAAGGTACTTTCATACCTATAACTACTGTGAATGCAAAGAATGCATTTAATCCCATTCCTGATGCTAGTGCGAATGGTAAGTCAGCTATAAGCCCCATTATGAAACATCCTAAAGCTGCTGATAAACAAGTTGCTGTAACTAATGCTCCTGCAGGCATTCCTGTCGCAGATAGTATATTAGGGTTGACAGCTATTATATAAGCCATCGTTAAGAATGTAGTAACACCGGCTAATATTTCTCTCTTCATATTTACAGGTCTGTTACTGAAAAGTGGAAATAATCTCGTTAATGGACTATTTACCTGTTCTGTTGTCTTCATTATAAACAACACCTCCTATTAAATTTTAAAAAAACGACATAGCTATCCTGCTTGTCGTCATATAATCTGGAGTACTTAATTCAGTATCATAGTCAGCCTTTTTACGGTGGCTGGTAGAAACTTATGACCCATATTGTCAAAATTATATGATTACATTAATTAATTTTTATCTAATTTTCCTTCTCCACATTTAAATATTTTATTTTATTTTCTATTTCTTGTCAATATTATTCGTTCTCATTATTCGTCCTTTTTGAAATATTTTGTTATAATTTGCAAATAATATTCACATTACTTAAAAAATCTATCTTGTAAAGTAATGTTATTATAATTTTTTTATATTTTTTATTTTCTAACAATATTTTCTATTCTCATCTTAAATTTCCAAATTTATTTCAATTATAATTTTATTTTTATATCTATAAAAGATTGTTTAAATTTTATTTATTTTTTGCAAAACACTCTATCACTTTAAAAAATATGTGTTATAATTGTAGCTAGGGAAACTTTTTCTTAAGGAGGATTTTTACAATGAAAATATCAGAAAGAATAGAACAGCTTCGTGTTCTAATGAAAGAAAAAAATATCGATGCTTATGTTGTTCCTACAGCAGATTTCCATCAGAGTGAATATGTTGGAGAACACTTCAAAGCAAGAAAATTTATAACAGGATTCTCAGGTAGTGCTGGTACTGCTGTTATAACAGCTGATGAAGCTAGATTATGGACAGATGGTAGATACTTCATACAGGCAGCTAAACAGATAGAAGGAACTGGTGTTGAACTAATGAAAATGGGTGAACCAGGATTCCCTACTTTAACAGAATATTTAGCTGATACACTTCCTGAAAACGGTATCTTAGGATTCGATGGTAGAGTTGTAGCTACAGGTGAGGGAGAAGAATATGAAGCTATAGTTAATGCCAAAAACGGATCAATAGTTTACGAATATGACCTAATAGACCAGGTTTGGACAGATAGACCAGCTCTTTCTGAAAAACCTGTTTTCGAACTAGGTGTTGAATATACTGGTGAAACAGTTGCTTCTAAATTATCAAGAATAAGAGAAGAAATGAAAAAATGTGGAGCTACTGTTCACATACTTACTACATTAGATGATATATGCTGGACATTAAATATGCGTGGAGACGATATAGACTTCTTCCCACTAGTATTATCTTATGCAGTAATAGAAATGGATAAAGCTGTATTATACATAAATGAAGCTAAATTATCAGACGAAATAAAAGAACATTTCGCAGCTGATGGTATAGAAATAAGACCATACAATGATATATACGAAGATGTTAAATCTATATGTGAAAAAGAAGTATTATTAATAGACCCAGCTAAATTAAACTACTCTTTATTCAACAATCTTCCAGAAGGATGCAAAAAAGTATCTGCTCCTAACCCAGAAATAATATTCAAAGCTATGAAAAATGAAGTAGAAGTTGAAAACATGAAAAAAGCAAACTTAAAAGACTCTGTTGCTCATGTTAAATTTATGAAATGGGTTAAAGAAAATGTTAATAAAGAAGTTATAACTGAAATGAGTGCTTCTGATAAACTTGACGAATTCAGAAAAGAAATGGGTAACTTCATAAGACCAAGTTTTGAACCAATAAGCTCTTATGGACCACACGCAGCTATGTGCCACTACACTTCTTCTCCAGAAACTGATGTTCAGTTAAAAGAAGGAGATATATTCTTAACAGATACAGGTGCTGGATTCTGGGAAGGATCAACTGATATAACTAGAACTTACGCTTTAGGTGAAATACCAGCTAAAACAAAAGAAAACTTCACACTAGTTGCTATAGCTAACTTACAGTTAGGTTCTGCTAGATTCCTTCATGGAACAACTGGTTTAGTTCTTGATATATTAGCTAGAAAACCATTCTGGGATAGAGACCTTAACTTCAACCACGGTACAGGACACGGTGTTGGATACCTTCTAAACATACACGAAGGACCAGCTGGATTCAGATGGAAATATAGACCAAACGAAACTCATACATTAGAAAAAGGTATGATAATAACTAATGAACCAGGTATATACTTCGAAGGCGAATTTGGTATAAGATTAGAAAATGAATTATTATGCTGCGAAGGAACTAATAACGAATACGGACAGTTCATGCACTTTGAATCAATAACATTTGTACCATTCGACCTTGATGCTATAGAACCATCTATAATGACAGAACAGGACAAAAAACTTCTTAACGATTATCATAAAGAAGTATTCGAAAAAGTATCTCCATTCCTTAACGATGAAGAAAAAGCTTGGTTAGAAAAATACACTAGAGCTATATAATTTCTTGTGTTTTTTAACTAGGATGCCCTACTTTATGTAGAATATAAATTAATATTAGATTTTAAGAAGCTGAAACAAATTTTATTTTGTTCAGCTTCTTTTTATATAAATTTTTATAATGAAAAACATAACTTTTATAAATTTTTTTAACTTTTTCTCTTGTATAAAACGTTTTTTTTCTAATTTCGCTTCATTTTATATTCATAAAAAATTCAACTCATTATTATTTTGGGCACACCCTACAATTCCTCAAATTTAGCCATTTATTTTTATAGTAAAATCATTTTTGTACAATTGTAATATTACCTATTACAAATCATCAATTGAAATCAATAATCTATTGATTCCTTTTTATCCTTGAAATTCCAACACTATTGTTCATTTTTAGGATTTGCCCAATTCACACTCTGTTCACTCTTTCTTCGTTTGACTTTTAGTATCAATAATCGTAACCTATATTCATGAATAATTATATTCGTATAATTTAAATAAATTTACAACTAAATACGAGGAGGATGATTACAGGTGTTTAAAGAAGAATGGAAATCAATCTTCAAAAATAAATTCCTTATTGTTGTACTAATTGCTGTTGCATTTATACCGGCATTATACAATATTATATTCTTAAGTTCTATGTGGGATCCATACGGCAAAGTAGATAATCTACCGGTTGCTGTGGTAAACCAAGATAAATCTGTAGAATACGAAGGAAAGACTTTAAAAGTCGGTGACGAGTTAGTAGATAACCTTAAAGAGGATAAAAGTCTGGACTTCCACTTTGTTTCTCAAAAAGATGCCGATAAAGGTATAAAAGATGGTAAATACTACATGGTCGTAACAATACCTGAAAATTTCTCTAAAAATGCATCTACTCTTATATCTGATAATCCTAGAAAAGTAACTATAGATTATCAGACAACAGAAGGAAGAAACTTCACAGCAGCAAAAATGTCTAAGAGTGCGGTAACTGAAATGAAAACTCAGCTATCTTCTCAGATAACTGATATGTACGTTACAGCGGCTTTAGAACAGTTTGAAAAGGTCGGCGAAGGAATGACTACTGCTGCTGATGGAAGTGGCAAATTAAAAGATGGTAATGATAAGATAATAAAAGGTAATAAAACTATTACTACTAATCTTGATAAACTTGCTAAAAGCTCTATAACTTTCGCAAACGGTGCTGAAACTTTATCAGTAGGTTTAGACCAGTATGTAGCTGGTGCTGTTGAATTAAATAATGGTGCAAATCAGCTTAACACTGGTATACAGACTTTAGCTAAAAAAGTTCCAGTATTAGCACAGGGAGTTGAGGCACTTTCTAATGGTGCTACAAAACTTGGAAATGGTGTTATGCAGTTTGTAGCTGGTATTACACAGCTAGATAATGGTGCTAAACAGTTAAACTCTGGACTTAATCAGTTAGATGAAAAAACAGCTAATCTTCCATATCAGACTGCTCAGTTAAACAATGGAGCTCAGCAGCTTGCATCAGGATTACAGAGCGCAGGTTCAATGTCTGAAACTCAGAAAGATGGAATGATAAGTTATGTAAATAATGTTGAGGAGTACCTTAATAAAGTTGATACTGCTTTAAATAATTTACCTTCTGGTTCAAAAACTCCTGATGTAAGTGGTATAGAAAAATCATTAAAGGATATTGGCTCTGATTTAGCTACAATTAAAAATGGACTTTCTAATTCTGGAGGAAGTTCATCAAATTCTGGTACTTCTTCATCTGATATAAAAGCGGCATACAATTCTGATACTAATGAACATGCAGAAGCAGCTATTTCTGCAGCAGAATCAATTGGTGATGGTCTTACAGATGAACAAAAATCTGCTATAAGATCAGCTGTTAAAAACAGTGGTGGAGAAACTTTATCTGAAGCAAATAATATTTTTTCAAGTTCAAATGATTCTTCTAGTGTAGATTCTTCAGTGGTTTCAGCTCTTAAAGATGCTCAATCTAATTTAGAATCTGTAAGCAAAAGTTTATCTACATTAAGTGGTGGTTCTTCTAATTCTCTTACAGGTTTATCAGAATTACAGAAAACTACAAAGCAACTTAAAGCTCGGAGTGATGAAGCTACTTCAGGTATAATAAGTTCTATAAATGGACTTTATACTATAGGAACTTCTGCAGCTTCAGGTTCTGCAGCTATTGCAGATGGTACTTCACAGCTTGCTGCTAATATGCCAGTTCTTTCTAGCTCAATAAAAGCATTATCAGACGGAAGTGCTCAGTTAGTAAATGGTACAGGTCAGTTAGCTGCTAATGCACCTCTTTTAAATGCAGGTGCTCAGCAAGTAGCAAATGGTGGTAAAGAATTATCAGCAGCTGTTCCAACACTTTCAAGTGGTATATCAAGATTATCAAGTGGTTCTGCTGCACTTGCTGGAGGTACTTCTAAACTTGCTGCAAATGGACCAAAACTTACTTCTGGTGCAGGACAGTTAAAAGACGGTGCTTTACGGATTTCATCTGGTAGTGGACAGTTAGCTGCAGGAAGTAATAAATTAGACGATGCTCTTCACCAGGTTAAAGATGGATTAGTAACTCTTACTGATTCATTAAAATCAGGTGCAGATAAGATAAAAGATACTAATACTGGAGATAGTGCTGCAAATGCAATAGCAAGACCAGTTAAGACTAGCCATACTGATGTCGATAAAGTACCTAACAATGGTACTGCTATGGCTCCTTACATGCTATCAGTTGCATTATTCATAGCTCCTATAACAATCAATATGCTTTACGATACATTTAATCCTAAGAAGAGACCTTCTTCTGGTGTTGCATGGTGGGCAAGCAAAATGTCTGTTTTAGGACTTGTGGCTATACTATCTGCTTCAATAGTATTCTTTGCATTAACAGGACTTCTTGGATTAAAACCATTATATCCTGCTAAGACACTAGCATTCTTAATATTAACGTCCTTGACCTTTACGTCACTCGTTACTTTATTCAACTTATTGCTAGGAAAAATAGGAGCATTCTTAATGTTAATCTTCATGATTTTACAGCTAGGTGGTTCTGCAGGTACTTATGCTATACAGCTTTCAAACAAATTCTTTATGAGTATAAGCCCATATCTTCCTATGACTTATACAGTAAGTGGTTTAAGACAGTTAATATCTATTAGAGGTGATGTAACTGTTCAGGTTGCTATTCTTGCCGGAATTTTAATAGTAACAAACCTACTTATGATTTTATTCTTCCATATGAAGAAAAAATCTTACCCATCTAAAGTATTTGATGGAAGCGTGTTAGCTGACGAAAAATAAATTTTGACAATATATAATTTAATAAATGTAAATATTTAAAGAGATGAATAGATGATTTAGAGAAAAAAAAGGCTGTTGCAATAATTTGCAATAGCCTTTTTAAATGAGTAATCACAATTATTTGCTCTCCAGTCCTCAGCGCCCCAATT
>URRU01000080.1 GCA_900550335.1 uncultured Clostridium sp.
TTATATTTATTAAACTTTATAATAAATATTCATTGATTTTTTAATGATTTTTTGTTAAAATTTAATTAAGGTTATCCCCCTGGTAACCCCAGTTAGTTAATATATCTATTCCCAGTACCCTTTCAAAGGGATATATTTTATGTTTATTGAATTTAGTGTGAAGATTACGGAAGTTTTCACACAAGGAAAAAGAAGCTTACCCCGAGCTTCTTTTTTCATGCCTATAATTAAAAAAAAGAAGGATAACATCTTTAAATGCTATCCTTCTAGGCTGATTTTATATAATTAACTCAAGAGAGTAATTAAGCAATCCTTAAGATAATACTTTTGCAAAGAACTCTTTTGTTCTTTCATGTGTTGGATTGTTGAATACTTCTTCTGGAGTATTATCTTCTATTATTTTTCCTTCATCTACAAATATAACTCTATCTGCTACTTCTTTAGCGAATCCCATTTCGTGAGTTACTATTGCCATAGTCATACCATCCTGTGCTAGTTCTTTTATAACTTCAAGAACTTCTTTAACCATTTCTGGGTCAAGTGCTGATGTAGGTTCGTCAAATAACATCATATCAGGCTCCATAGCAAGTGCTCTTGCTATAGCAATTCTCTGTTTCTGACCACCTGATAACTGTGCTGGATAAGTGTCCTTTTTGTCGTAAAGTCCAACTCTTTTTAAAAGAACTTCTGCTTTCTTTTCAGCTTCTTCTTTGCTCATTTTTTTAAGAGTTATAGGAGCTAGAGTTACATTTTCTAGTATTGTTTTGTGTGGGAAAAGATTGAAGTGCTGGAACACCATCCCTATGTTCTGTCTTACTTCATCTATATTTGTATTTTTATCTACTAAGCTTTTTCCTTCGAATATTATATCCCCTGATGTAGGAGTTTCTAAAAGGTTCATACATCTTAATATTGTACTTTTACCAGATCCTGATGGACCTATTATAACTAGTATTTCACCTTTTTCAATTTCTAAATCTATACCTTTTAGTACCTCGTGGTCACCAAAAGATTTATGTAAATCTTTTATCGTAATCATAATTCTCACTTTCCTTTATCTATAATTAATTTGATGCTGCCATCTTCTTTTCAAGAAGGCCAACTAGTTTTGATAGAGTAAATGTTAATACGAAGTAGATTGCCGCTGCGAAAAGATATGGGCCAAAACTATCGTATGTAGCATTTTTAACTGTATTAGCAGTAAACATTATGTCGATTACTCCTATGAATGATAGTATTGCTGATTCTTTTACTAATGAAACAAATTCATTCGCTAATGATGGAAGTATGTTTTTAACTGCCTGAGGAACTATTACGTGTCTCATAGTTGCCCAGTAGCTAAGCCCTAATGATCTACTTGCTTCCATCTGACCTTTATCTACTGACTGTATTCCAGATCTCATTATCTCTGCTACGTATGCACCAGAGTTTATAGATAATGCAAAAGCACCTGCTATAAAGTCACTTGGGATTCCAAATAAACTTGGGAAATTAATTCCAACCTGTGGAAGTCCGTAATATATGATTGATAACTGTACTAAAAGTGGTGTATCACGAATTACTTCTATATATATTGTTGATAATGCTTTGAATATGCCATTTTTTGACATTTTAGCTAAGCAAAGTATAAGCCCTATTATAAAACCAAAGAATAATGCTATAAATGATATTTCTATAGTTGTTAATGTCGATTTTATAAAGGTTGGTAAATATGGTCCTACAAAATCAAAACTCATGTTATATCTCTCCTATCCCCTTACAAAAGAATTCTTATTCTTTATCGTATTTCTTTATTATTCCTGAGCAGCTAAAGCTGAATTATCTTCTAATGATTTCTGTAAATCGTTAGCTACGAAATCTTTTACTGCTTTATTTATTGCTTCTAAGTATGCTGTGTTGTTTCCTTTTTTAACTGCTATAGCCATGCTTTCTTCTGCGTCGCCTTCTGGTAAGTTGAAGCTAGATAATGCTATACCATCTATCTGATTTACATTTATTAAACCAACTGTATCATTAACTATTACTGCATCTACATTTCCGTTTTTAAGTTCCATCATTAAATCTGGCACTGATTCAAGAGATTTTAATCCAGTACATCCTATTTTATTAGCGTATGTTTCCTGTATAGAACCTTTCTGAGCTGCAACTTTCATTGATTTAACCTGATCTTCAGAAGTTATTTTATCTTCTTCACCTTCTCTTACTATAAGTACGTTTGTACCAGTGTAGTATACATCTGAGAAGTCAACATTTTCTTTTCTTTCTGGAGATGGTGACATTCCTGATATAACCATATCAACTTTGTCTGCTTTTAAAGCTCCAACTAATCCATCAAATGTCATTTCTTTTACTTCTACATCTACACCTATTTCTTTTGCTACTGCATTTGCTAAATCAACATCAACACCTGCAACTTTATCTGCTCCGTCTTTTGTTGAATGGAATTCAAATGGTGGATAGTCAGCTGACATAGCTACTACTAATTTACCACTTTCTTTTACTGCATCTAGTTTATCTGCTGCTTCAGAAGATTCTTTTTCTCCTCCGCCACAAGCTACTAAACCTAAAGATAATACCATTGCCATTCCTAAACTTACTAATTTTTTCATTTTCATAATAATTACTCTCCTTCACGTTATAAATTTTTTTATTATTTTTTATTTTAGTCATTATTTAAAATCAGCTTTTATATGTTACTATTTGTTTTCCTGTGTTGCTAAATCTGTATTTTCTTTTAATGATTTTTCAAACTCATTAGTTTTGAAGTTACTTACTGCTTTGTTTATTGCTTCTAAGAAAGCTTTGTTGTTCTCATCCTGTTTTACAGCTGCTGCCATACCTTCTTCAGAATCTCCTGCTGGAAGTTCTAAGTTAGCCTGAACAAGTCCACCCATTTCCTGCATGTTTAATATACCAACTGTATCGTTTACTACTACTGCATCTACATTTCCATTTTTAAGTTCTGTCATTACATCTGGTATAGCTTCAAGAGATTTTATAGAAGTACAGCCAAGTTTTGTTACATATGCTTCCTGTATTGAACCTTTCTGAACTGCTATTTTAAGATTTTTTAATTCATCTACTGATTTTATTTTATCTTCTTCTCCTTCTTTAACTGCTACTATGTTTTTACCAGTGTAGTATAAATCTGTAAAGTCTACACTTTTATCACGTTTTGGTGTTGGAGACATTCCTGAAAGTATGATATCAATTTTATCTGCTTTTAATGCTCCTATAAGTCCATCAAATGTTATTTCTTTGAATTCTGCCTCTACACCTAATTCTTTAGCTATTGCTTCTCCTAGATCTTTGTCAACTCCTGCTATCTGATCTGAACCATTAGCAGTTGAGTGGAACTCAAATGGTGGGTAGTCTGGGTATATACCTACAACTAATTTTCCACTTTCTTTTACCTGTTCTAATTTGTCTGATGTTGATGAAGTTGAAGCTTCTTTATCTTCTCCTCCACTGCAGGCTACTAAGCCTAAAGATAATACCATTGCCATTCCTAAGCTGATTAATTTTTTTATTTTCATATGAAACCACTCCTTTTTTTAATTTTTCCTTTTTTTGTTTTTTAGTTTTTGGTATTTTGGTAGTTTGTCGCCAATCTGAATTGGTAGTTCAGATACAACTGTCCAGTTTTGAGTAATAAAAAAAGTCCCCTAGCTAATTTTACTTAGCTAAGAGACGAATTAACCGCGTTACCACTCTTATTGATAAGTATTTCTACCTACCCTCTCAAACCCTTAAGGCGGGCGACCTAATTCCATACTATTATTTCTGGAATTCTCCTCAAAAGTTCTCTTCACTCTATACTTCATTATCGGACTCACACCAAACTCCGACTCGCTGGAAATCCATTATAGGCTACTCTCTTTGTCACTGGATTTATATGTCTTTCAGTTGTTGATTATTATTATACTTTTACTATTTTATTTTGTCAACAATTTTTTGAAAATTTTTTTACTTCTTTATTTTTACTCTTTTATTTGTATCTTCCATCTCTTTTACAAATCTAGAAACCCGTATTTTTTTTGAGTATCTATTTTTAGGAGAACTTATACAAACATTATTCTTCGCTCTAGTAACAGCAACATACATAAGCCTTCTCTCCTCTTCAATTTGAGAAAACTTCTTTTCCTCATCATCTATATCGTATGTTTTTTCATGAGGAGAAATTCCTTCACTTGCTCCGATTATATATACATTTTCAAATTCAAGACCTTTAGCACTGTGCATTGTTGTAAACACAACCCCATCCTGCTGAGAATTTAAAGTATTTTCTTCTGCCTTCTTCTTTATCAACTCAATATGTTCTAAAAATTCTTTTATAGTTTTAAAATTAGCTGCAGAACTTTCAAACTCATTCATTATTTCAATTATTCCAGCAGGTTTTATTTTTCTATTTTGGCAATAATCTAGTATATATCTATCGTAATCTAAAGTAGACCTTATGTATGATATGGCGTATTTTGGCCGCAATGTTTTAATGTAGCCCATGTCTATATCAAGTTCTTCTAAGGTCCTAAGCTGTATCTTTTTTAAATCACAATCAGACATAAGACATCCTAAGAAGTTTTTAGACGCCTTTGCCTTTGATATAGCCACCTTAGGAATGTATCTAAGAGGTCTATTTATTATTCTCTCCCAATCTAAAGCTCTATTTGGATCTAAAGCCAATTTCAAATACGATATAATATCACAAATTGCCCAATGGCTGTATATTGTTACAACAGAGTCCTTTACGCTAAACGGAATTCTCATATTCATAAATACATCTACAAGTGCTCTTGATTGAATATTTGTCCTATATATAACAGCGTATTCACTGTATTCATCGTCATTTTCTTGTACTTTTTTCTGAATTTCTTTTGCTATAAATGTTGCTTCTTCCTCTGGATCATAAGGCTCTATATATCTAACAGAAGCACCACCTCCAGATGCACATTTTATAGTCTTTTCAAATCTATTTAAATTATTTTTTATAAGACTATTTGATATATCTATTATCTCTTTTTTGGAGCGATAATTTACATCTAAAAATATCTTTTCTGTTCCTTTAAAATACTTTTCAAATTCAAGTAAAAAGTCCGGTCTAGCCCCTCTAAATCCGTAAATACTCTGATCCTCATCTCCAACAGCAAATATATTGTTTAGTGGATTTGCTATCATTCTTATAATCTCAAATTGAACTCTATTTATATCCTGAAACTCATCTATTAGTATATATTTATAAACATTTCTTACAAATTCAAGCCTTTGAGGATACTCTTTTAGCATATAATAAGTTCTTATAAGCATATCGTCAAAGTCTATTTTTCTTACATTTTCTTTGTATGCCTCATACATAGAATAAACCCTTGTAAAATCATCCTTTGTAAGCACATCAGATTGATACTCTGCTGGATTCATAAGTTCATTCTTTATATATGAAATCTCGGTCATTATCTGAGTAATTGTATCATCGTCATCTGTATTTTCTATTTTTAAATTTTTTACTATATTTTTTATAGCATATCTCTTTTCTTTATCATCTACAATACTTTTAAGCTGTAGGTTCTCAAAATATCTCAGAATTTTAAAAAATACTGAATGGAAAGTTCCGCAAGTTACCTTAGATAATCTAATATCATCAGATATAGCTCTTATCCTATTTTTCATTTCCATAGATGATGCTTTTGTAAAACTTATCGCTAAAATTCTAGCTGCAGGTATATTTTTTTCAAGCACCATATTCGCAATTCTATAGGTTATAACCCTTGTCTTTCCAGAACCAGGACCTGCAAGAACCATGCATGGTCCTTCGATATGCTCTACAGCTTTTAATTGATTTTGATTCAAGCTATCTAAATTCATATTTTTAAGCCCTACTTTCTAAAAAATTTTAATTTCAAATTTATGCACTACATTTCAATTTTTTTAATTGTATATATTACTTTTAATTATTATCTATTACAATTATTACCCTTTTTATCTATTTTTATCTATTCTAATTTTAATAATTATTCATTTACAACTGTTAGAGTAGATATACTTTTAAGTTCTTCTAAGACATAGGGAGAATTATCCTGAGAAGTCATAACAGTTATCAAGTCTCCATGAATTAGCGTTAAATCTCCTTTTGGGATTATTTCCTTCTCTCCTCTATTTACAGCAACGATTAAAGATGTTTCCGGCCATTTTATATCTTTTATTTTTTTACCGTCAGCCATACAGTCCATATCTATTGAAACTTCAAGAAGAGTTTTCTGTTTTGAAGTTCCCTTATACTCATTTGCACTGTGTTCTCTTGCAAGAAGCCTATCAAGTAAACTTTCATATATAGGTTCTCCTTTTAACACATCAGATGTAAGCTGTGCAACTACGCTGACTATTGCAAGAGGCAGTAAATGTGCAAGTGAGCCCGTCATTTCTGATATTAGTATTATTCCTGTTATAGGTGCCTTTACAATAGCTGCAAAATGTCCAGCCATAGCAAGCACAACAAAATTCATTATATATATACTAGGAATTCCAAGGTATCTTATTGATACAAGTCCTACTATATTTCCTACAAGTGCACCAAGAACTAAAAGTGGGAAGAATATCCCTCCAGGAACCCCTGAGCCAAAACAAATAAATGTAAATATAAATTTAACCACTAAAAATATCATAAGTGTTATAAGCATGAAATCTGTGCTCTGAAGCTCCATTATAAGCTCATGTCCACCACCTATAAGTATTGGAGAAATCATTCCTATAATTCCTGTTATAAAGAATGGTATCATTATTTTTACATATCTATTTAATTTGCTTTCTTTGAACATTTTCTGAGTTTTTAGTATTCCACTATTGAATATAACACCGCTAATTCCAACAGCTATACCTAATATTATAAGTACCCAGTAGTATTTTATCGGCATTATATTTAACTGATTAAACTTTAAAGATGGTATTATACCAAAGAACTGTTTTGCAACACAATCGGCTGTAAGTGATGCAATCATAGCAGATAATAAAATCATTGGTGAGAAGTTTTTATGAGCCTCCTCAAGTGCAAACATAACACCAGACATAGGTGCATTAAATGCGGCAGAAAGACCTGCACTTGCTCCACAAGTAGTTAAATATACTTCTTCATAATCTGGTTTCTTTCCTTTTTTAGAGAATTCTTCACCTATACAACCACCCATCTGAACAGAAGGGCCTTCTCTACCTACAGAAAGACCAGCACCAAGGCAGATTATTCCACCTACAAATTTATAGAATAATACCTTCATCCGGTTTATACTCAATTTTCTCGAAAGTATTCCCTCTAATTGTGGAATTCCACTCCCTGAAATCATAGGTTCTTTTTTTACAAATTCCGCAACTATAAACGCTGATGCAGCTAGTAGTATAAATACAGCTGGAATCATTAAAATGTTATGGTCTGCATAGCTATAAAGATAATTAAAGAATACAGCTAGTTTTGATGCAAGTATTCTGTAAACAACTATAACAATACCTGTTATTATTCCAACAGCTAACGAATCTAAAATAAGTCTATTTTTTATATTCCTTGTCCTTTGAAATATATCAGAAATTCTAAATCTTTTCCCGTCCATAAATTCACCTCTTATATTTATATTTTT
>URRU01000081.1 GCA_900550335.1 uncultured Clostridium sp.
AATTGATGAACATACACAGGAAATCAGGGAATTTTGGGAATATGATGAAAAACAATATACCTTCAATGAATACGTTGCTTTATTAAGTGCAAAAGTAGATAATCTAGCAAAAGAAAATATTGAGTTAAGAAAAATAAATGAAGAACAGGATGCTCTACTATTAGAACTAGCGAGTATATAGAAGGAGGTGATAAAATGATACTTTGGTACAACTTGCTAGAAAGAAATATAAAAGCTGAAAGATATACATCTAAGGAAGATATGCAGTTGAAAATAGATAATGCATATCAGAAAAAAAGAATAACAGAAACTGAAAAGTTAGAGCTTGAGAGACTTCTTAATCTTTCAAAAATAGCTTAGGACATGTAGGGCAAATAGAACAATATGTTCTTTTTTTATGCCCAAAATTCAAAAGATATGTTATAATAAATATAGAAAAAGAACCACGTCAAAGTGGCTAATAGAAAAAAGTGAATTATTTATTCTTCTTTTTAGAAGAACCTAAACCACTCTTCCAGTCGCCAAACTTTAGAGTGGTTTTTATTTTATCGGTAACTAAATTCGAGATTACATTAACCAAAATCGGTATAAAAATCATCGATAAGAATATCTCAATAAAATCTACCATAGCAAACACCTCTTTTCATAGAAAATAATTTCTAGAAAGTGAGTATCTACTAGCGACTCTTTTTTAACGTGATTCCAAAAACGATTATAACATATATTTTTAACAAAAAGGGCTGATATTTTATATCGGTCCTTTTTTATACAATTTTTTAGGAGGTGATGTTTGTGGAGCTAACAGATATGAATACTTTTTAAAAGCTCAAGATGATCACAATGTAAATGCACTGATATTACTAGCTATTGCTTGCTTAGAGTCAAGTTATGGATTGTCTGATTTGGCAGTCAATAAAAATAACTTGTTTGGTGTGGATGCTAGGGATTCGTTAAAAGGAACATCTCAGTATGGTAGATATTTTGATAGTAAAAAGGAATTTCAACATTTATATAATAACTTTTGTAAAGATATATTAAGGTCTGTAGCAAAAGTAACAATTTTGTTACTTTACAGATTAGGTGTACTACCATTATAATACAGTTAATAGCAAAAGTATTTTCAAAAAAGTGTACTGTCTGTGTAGTACATCGAGGTAAAGAAAATCTCACCACACAATCGTGATAGGAGCTGCCGTACTTCTATCAATTATTTTTACCTAGTGTGTACTACACAGATAATACGCTAACCAAAAGAGGGAAAAAATTTTTTATAAGAAGTGTACCATTAAAGTAGTACACCTCGGAAAGGAGAATTTATGTATTTCGAAATAGACTCAAGCTCTCCTATATATTTACAGATAATAAAGAATATCAAAAGAAGAATAATTGTAGGGGAATTAATGCCAGGAGACGAAATTCCATCAAGAAGAGAAATGGCATCAAGTTTAAAAGTAAATCTTAACACTGTACAAAAAGCATATAAGGAGATGGGCGATATGGAATTAATAACAACTTTTGGAAACCATCAGAGCAGAATAACATCAAACCCAGAGATAATAGCATCTCTAAAAGCTGAGATGGTTAACGAATCTCTTGAAAAATTTATAAAAGATATGAAATCAATAAAAGTTGAAAAAGAAGAAATAATAAAATTAATAGAAAGATTTTACGACTAAAAATAACTAAAATTCGTATAAAAATTTTGCCAATCTATTTTTAAAGGCTATTGATTATGGCAGAAGAGGAGGACAAAATGTTAGAAGTAAAAAATGTCAGCAGATCATTTAGAAAACTAAGCGGAATAAAATATAAAAAATTCAAAGCTCTAGATGATGTAAGTTTTAATATAGAAAAAGGTAAAGTCACAGCTCTACTTGGGATAAATGGTGTTGGTAAAACAACCGTTATGAAAATAATGGCTGGACTTATTAAACCAGACTCAGGAGAAGTGCTTGTAGATGGAGAAAAATTCAACCAGAATAGCTACAACAAGGTTGCATTTGTTCCAGATATAAATATACACTTCGCAAATACAAAAATATCAGAAATGTTCGAGTTTATGGAAGTATTCTACAAAAACTGGGACTCTGAAATGGCAGATGAAATGCTAAAAATATTCGGATTAAATGAAGAAGATATAATAGACAACCTATCAAAAGGGAACATAGCTAGAGTAAAATTAATAATAGGATTTGCTCAGAAGCCAGAGTACCTATTGCTAGATGAACCATTCTCAGGAATAGACTTCTTCAAAAGAGAAGAATTCATAAGCTTAATCCCTGAATACATGAATGAAGATCAGGCTATTGTGATAACAACTCACGAAATATCAGATATAGAAAATATAGTAGATGATGTAATCTTCATAGATGAAGGAAAATTAGTAATGAACATAAATGCAGAAGAGCTTAGAGAAAGCGAAAACCTATCAATTCTTGAAAAGATGAGGGAGGTATACAAAAATGAGTAAAATACTGGCACTTTCAAATATAGAGCTAAGAAAGAATTTAAAGTTCTATTATATATACTGTGCCACAGTATTGGTATCTATCATGGCTGTTAACGGATACTACATTTATATGTCAGCTACTACATACAATTTAACAGAAATGTATAGAAACCAAATTGGCGGAGTATTTTATGGGGCTATGATTCTTGAAGGAAACATGGTTATACACCTTTTACTATCTTTAGGCGTAATGGGGGCTATCTTATACACAGCTGCAACATGGCTAAAAGATTGGAATGGGAGCCATAAAAATATATACACTTATATGATGATTCCTGGAAACAAGATGAAAATATATGCAGCAAAAATAATGAATTCATTATTTTTCGTATATATGGTTATGGTTTGTGAAACAATAGCGTTATTTATATCTAAGCTAATGTTTAATATGGTTTTCTCATCAAAATGCAATATAATAGATTCATCATTTAACTCAGATCTTTCATTTGCATCTGATGCATTGTTTGTATGCTCAAACTCAGTAGACTTCCTAATAGAAAATATACTTTATGTATTTGTAGGAATAACTATAATCTCTACACTTATGATAATAATTATGAGCATGAAAAACAAAACTGCAGGATTTGCTGCCTTAGGAATATTTGTATTTGTTGCAGCTATTTTAGGAATAAATACAGGGAATGCAAGTTCTAAAGTTTATCAGGCGCTATTAAATATGGGAATAACTGATAACATAATTGTTGCAAATATAATAATAGCTGTTATTGTCTTGATAATATGCACATCAATTTCATATTTTCTTTCTAATAGAAAAATGAGTGTGTAAAGGAGGGATATTATGAAATTAAAATTAAAATCAAAAATAATACCCGTCGGAATAATTGCATCTATCGCAGCTTTTATGATTATGTTTGCAAAAGATGGACACAATACTTTAAATATTTCGGCAATCAAGGGTAATTTAAAAGATATGAACGGAATATATGCTGAGTTAGAGGAAGCAAATGGAAAATATTCAAAAGTAAAATACACTATTGGTAAAAATGGAGTTGTATCAAAAGTTAAGCTATTAAAACAGTCTTCTGATACACAGGATGCAGTAATAACAAAAATTGGGAAAGATCCTCATGACATGATAGCTTATGTAGGACTTTATCAAGAGTTTCCTGAAGTTTCTAGTACACCAGACAACTTTGTAAATAAACTAGTTATATTAAAAGCTAAGAACGAAAAATATATACCTGAAAAGAATTTGAATGTTGCAGAAAGTGAAAATCAGACATCTATTGCAGAGATAGATTCTACAAAATACGAAAAGACTATGATTAACTTAAACAGAAGTATCAAGTCTGGCAAAGTAAAAGATTCTGTTGCAGAAGAAATAGGAGCTGAATTCAATCCTACTTTAAACTACGCATTTAGAAAAGATGGAAATATATTTGCCTTTATAAGTTATGTAATGGATGATTCAAGTACACAGTTTGAAGTACTAAAAATAAATCCAGAAACTTTAGATGTAACTACTGAAAATAAGTTTAATTATAAAGGTGTTGGCACAGATGGAATGTCAATATATGATACATTTATGGATAATGGAAAAATAGTGTATCTTGCAGAGGATTATAATCCAGAAAATAAAAAAGAAGAAAGAGTAGTATTTTTAAAATACGATATAGATAAGAAAAACTATTCATCAGTTAAAAGAACTGATTTTAAAATAGGAGATAGTTTTGGTTATTCAATAAATAATGGAATACTTAGTCTGCGGAATGTTTTATCATATAAGGACGGAAAAAAGTTAGATGAATACTTAATAAATTCTTTTGATGTAGATTTAGAAACTATGGCTATAAAAAATTACAGTGAACATAAAACAAATAATAGAACAACTGATTATGATTTTCCAATCAAGAGTATATATATAGATGGGAAAAATTTAGTTTATATTATTTCAGAAACATATGTAACAAATCCTAATGAACCTAGTATTTCTGGAGTATCATCTCCAACACTTTTCAGAATATTAGATAGAAATTCTGGAAAAATGAAATTTGAAGGTAAGGTAACTAATACGGGTACAAGTTACACTAATAATGTAGATTTTAAACTGAAAGGAGATGGATATAATGAAGAATAATATACTGTATCTTTTCGGTAATGAGCTTAGAAAAAGTAAACACGATTATATGATTGTAGCTGTTGTACAGAGTTTGATCTGGATAGCATCGTATATAGTATCAATTGTAAAATACAATAAGTTGTATGTAGATGTATCAGCAGCTGGATTAGATTTAGGAACTGGAACAACAGTGGTTACAATACTAGATATGCAAAGATTTGGAATTACAATACTTGCTGTAAGTGTTATTTATGCAGCTTTTATATGGATGAGAGAGTACACATCAGGACATAAGAGCATATACACAATAATGATGCTTCCTCAGGAAAGACATCATATATTTATAGTAAAATTCTTAAATGCAGTTACTATGTTCTATATGAACTTAATCCTATTCATAGCAATTACAATACTAGTTTGTCTAGTAGCTCCATTTGTTATGAAGGGTGGAGTGTTTATGAATCCATTTACTGCTATGATGCACTCAAGTCTAGCAACAGCAATCTATATGCCTATGACATTTAGAAATCTTTTAGTTACAGATGTGCTAATTGTTGCAGCAAATACATCTTTAATAGCACTTGCATTTTTAATAAATAGATTTTGCATGTACAAAAGCGGATTTGCAAAATTTATCTCAGTTGTTGTAAGTATAAGTTTATTCGTATTTATGCTGTTTATGTCTTTCATATTAGTATATGAAACAGAAGTCATATATATGGCTGTTATTTCGATAGTAGTAGGATATTTTGGATCTAAATATATTCTAAAAAGATTAGAGTTTTAGGAGGGCAGAATGATGAAAATTACAAAACGACGGAAAATGATACTATCTTCTGTTCTCGTAGCAATGGTTGCAATAACTGCTGGATTTGAGATTAGTTCAAGCCAGGTTATGAAACCTATATCTCAGACAGGAGATATTAAAGAAATGGAAGATATTTCACTAGTATCTCAGAAAAATATAACAGGAAGAACAAGATTTGCTATATTTGGCAAAGACGGTAAGAAGATAGAATACGGAAAGCATTTCTTGACAAGAAACTTTTTAAGCTCAGACATAGGGCTAAAAGAGTATATGGATTTAACTAAGAAAAATATATTTGATACATATGATTTAGCAGTAGGAGATAAAATCTACTTCTTATCACAGAGAATAGAGGATGAAAAATCTTCTCTAGTTGCTAAAATATACGATAAAAAGTCTGGATCTACCGTAGACAAAAAAATTCCTATAAAGGAAAAAGATACACAGACTATATCACACTTAACTAATTTTATAGAAAAAGATGGTAAATTCTACGCATTAGTTTCATCAAGTGAAGAGTTTGTATCTGTACTTTCTCTTGATTTTGATAAAGAAAGTTACAAAATATTAAATACATTTAAAGAAACTTCAGATTTATCTCCAAATCTATTTGCACAGAGCTGGAATTCAAACGATAAATATATATACATATTAATGAGAAACATAAGTGCACAAGAAGGCAATATAGTATCAAACTATCTACTTAGATATGATTTTAAATCTAATAAATTCTTAAAACCTCTTCCATTAAGAGGAATAGAAATTAATGACGGCTTTGAAGATATAGATACTATGTTCCTTTATGAAAATACTAACGATAAGTTTATCATATACACTGGAAACGCAAAAGATAAACATCTATACAAAATCACTTATGATTTAGAAACTTTGAAGTTAGAAAAGAAAGAAAAGCTTAATTTGGAAATTGATAGTATCATAGCTCAAAGAAGATACAACAATAGATTTGTAGGTGGTACTTCTGATGATTCAGAAATGATGCTTTTAGATGGTAAGATATACTATATTTCAGCGGTTAAGACTAATCTTCTTAGAAATGCTGATTCTACAGGTGGAAGTGAGGTAAATATTTCTGGAATGAATACATCTGTATTGAAAATATTTGATATAGAAAAAAATAAAGTAGTATATGAAGCAGATTTTGATTCATTAGATATAGAGTCACCAGTATTTATAAAAGGAAATAAATAGGAAAAAAGCTGTTGCAAATTTTGCAACAGCTTTTTTAGTCTATTCTTTAATTTCAAATATTATTTTAGTAACATATTGCTCTGGGTCTGAAACTGATAAATCTGTAATTAGATATTCCTCATATACAAATTTACCTAGTTTTATATTATTCTCATCTACATAATCCAAAATAGCTTTATATGTTTCATCTAATTTTTCGTATGGACCAATATGTATTCCTGATAAGTATTTTCCTTTTTTCCTTGTGTATATATTTTTTCCTTTCTTCTTATTTGTATATGTGTATAGGTATGTAAATTCTGAATTTGTATTTGTATCAGTTAGTTTTAATAAATCAGACTGAAACATTGTCCCAATTTTTTGATGTGCAGATAAATTATTGCTCTTTAAAAACTTTGCATACTCAATTACAAATTCACTAAAACTTGTGTTAATAGCGTCATTTGAATTTCCACTCAAAAGAAGATTTACCTCATCTAATTCCTCAATAAAAATATTTTCTTCTTTATATTCTGGCCTAGAATATTCCATTCCGGCTTCTGCTACAAATTTTTGAACTTCTATATGTTTTTTTAATTTCTTTAAATGTTTTATAGTTTTGTTTATCTCTTTTTCCTTTTCGTTCAATAAATCCATAAAAATATCTGGATTTCTCTTTTCCATATAAATCTTTATATCATCTAAACTCATTTTAAGAGTTTTAAGTGTGTTTATCATCATAAATGTATCGTATTGGAAATAAGAATAATATCTATATCCTTTTTTATCGCAAAAGGCAGGTTTAAAAAGATCTATCTCATCATAGTAGAATAATACATGCTTAGGAACATCAC
>URRU01000082.1 GCA_900550335.1 uncultured Clostridium sp.
CTAACGGTAGTTTAAGCCATAGAGGGCTTATTTACAGAAAAAATTCTATATACCCGCAAGCGACTCACATCCTATAAATGTGTTACATAAAAGTGTGAGTCGCTGAAGCCTGGAGCGAATGTGATGCATCTATCCTCTTTATTTTTTATTAGATTAAACTTTCTCGAAATCAATCGTCCATTTAATTTGTTCGAAAAATATTCTTATAAATCTTTTACAATATTAACTGCCCACTTTTTACTCAATGCCCTCGGTACTCCGAAAACAAATTTTATTATTTCTTCAACCGATGTACACCGTACAAGTAAATATATAGGCAATCCCCATTTTGCAGCAAGGAATGTTAAAGGAACTGAACCAAGCCACATAGAGCCCATTTCTATAATAAGAGCCATTTTAGTGTCTCCACCACTTCTAAGTACACCTATAATTATAAATGTATTAAAAGCCCTCAGAGCCATTACAATAGCCATTATAATAAATATCTTAGTTATATCTGGTGCAAGTGTCTCAGAAACACTGAACACCTTTAAAAGCATAGGTATTGATATTATTAAAAGAATACCCATTAGGAATCCTGTTATAGTTATTATTACACCTAATTTTTTAGAATAGTCTAAAGCCCTTTCAATATGGTCAGAACCAAGCTCATTTCCAAGCATTATAGATGAACCCATAGCGATACACATTGCAGTCATTATAAAGAAGTTGCTAGTTGTTGTAGCTATCTGGCTTGCAGCAATTGCAGAAGTACCAGCCATAGCATAGGCTACAGAATAGCAAACAGTCGCAATTGCCCAGAAAGACTCATTTATAAATATAGGAAAACTCTTAGAGCCATAAGCTATTAAAAAGTCTTTTTTAAACATTCCAAAGTGATGAATATTAAATCTAAGCATATAATCTTTTTTGTATAGATATACATACCAAACCATTATAATTGCTTCGACTAACCTAGCAATTAAAGTAGCTAGGGCAGCACCTACAACTCCCATTTTAGGGAATCCTAACTTACCAAATATAAGAACATAGTTTAAACACACATTTACAACTATTGCAATTGCACTACATTTCATACCTATATTTGGATTTTTTATACTACGAGAACATACCCCAAACCCCATACTTATAGCAGTTAAAGGGTAACTGATTACTACTATTTTAAAATAATTTTTGCATAAAGCTACGACCTCAGGGTCATATGAAAAAATATGTATTATGCTTTCAGGTGAAACAAAAGCTATTATTACAAAAGGAAGGCTCATAACAAGTCCTAATAATATGCTTAGGGCTGTAACCTTTTTAATGTTTGTTATATCATTTTTTCCAAAGAATTGCGATATAAATAGCCCTGATCCCCCTAAAACACCGGCAAGAAACATATTAAATACAAAGAAGAACTGGTTTGCAACACCTACAGATGCAACAGAAACCTCTCCCAAACTACTTATCATAACTGTATCTATTACATTTACAGAAGATGAGATAAGGTTCTGAATAATTATAGGTATGCATAAAGATAAAAGAATACTGAAAAATCTCTTATTATAATCGTCAAGTGCAAATAGTTTTTTCAATAATTTACTCCATTATCTGTTCCCATTTTTCATAAAGAGAGGCAAGCTTATCCTCTAATTCTGATTTTTCTAGGTTTACTTCTTTTGATTTTTCTGGATTTGAATAAATTTCTTCCTGACAAAGCATCATATCAAGACCAGCTATTTTCTTTTCAGTCTGCTCAATATCATCTTCTAATTTTTTGATTTTATTTTTGCTCCGTCTTTCGATTTCCCTCTGTTCTTTTTCTTTTCTTTTTTCCTCTTTTAACTGAGTCTTTGTTTTAGTCTCAGTATTTTCCTCTTTGTTCATTTCACTTAGCTGTCTTTTCTTTTCAATATAATAATCGTAATTTCCAAGGTATTCTGTTACCCCATTTTCGCCAAGTACTAATATTTTATCAACTACTTTATTTAAGAAATATCTATCGTGTGAGATTGTAAATATAGTTCCAGTATAGTTTACAAGAGCTTCTTCTAATACTTCTTTTGAATCTATGTCTAAGTGGTTTGTAGGTTCGTCAAGAAGTAGGAAGTTAGACTGAGATAATATCAGTTTAAGGATTGCAACCCTTGCTCTTTCTCCCCCACTTAAAGAAGATATTTTCTTAAATACATCCTCATTTTCGAATAAGAATGCTCCAAGCATATTTCTAACCTCTGTCTGTGTAAGATGAGGATTTGCATCCCATATCTCGTCAATTACAGTGTTATCAAGGTTTAGAGTTTTCTGTTCCTGATGGAAGTAAGCAGTATTTACATTTGTACCAAATTTAACTTCACCTTCCATAGGCTGTAATTCATTCATTATTATCTTGAATAATGTAGATTTTCCAGCACCGTTTGGCCCTATAAGTGCAACTTTTTCACCTCTGTATATATCAAGGTTTAAATCTTTAAATAGGACCTTGTCTGGGAATCTCATCCCCACATCTCTAACAGATAAAACATCATTACCACTTTCAACTGCAGGTATAAACTTAATTTTAGCTCTTTTTCTTTCACCATCAGGTCTATCAAGTACTTCTATCTTAGAAAGTGCTTTTTCCTTACTTCTGGCTCTTTTTAAATGCTTTTCTCTTCCGTAAGCCTTTAATCTTTCGATAGATTCTTCCTGTTTTTTAATTTCCTTTTGCTGATCTTCATAAGTTTTTCTTTCTATTTCCTTATCTATAGCAGATTTTTCAACATAATAAGAATAGTTTCCGTTGTAAGCTTTTAACTTCTTATTATGGATTTCAAATATTCTGTTTACAGATTGGTCTAAGAAATATCTGTCATGGGAAATAAGGATAACAGTTCCTTTGTACTGTTTAAGGAACAGCTCTAAGCACTCAAGAGCATCAGAATCAAGGTGGTTTGTAGGTTCGTCCAGTAGAAGAAGAGTAGGTTTTTTAAGTAGTAGCTTAGCTAAAAGAACTCTAGTCTTTTCTCCACCTGAAAGAATTTTGATTGGTTTTTCTAGTTCATCATCGTTAAAACCTAGACCTTTTAAAACTCCTTTTGCTTCAGATTTATATCCGTAGCCGTTTGAGTTTTGGAAAAGCTCTAGTTTATGTGAATAATTATCCATAAGTTTTTGTAAATCTGGAGAATTATTTTCTGAACTTTTGTCAGAAATCTCACATTCCATTTTTCTTAAATCTTCCTCCATTTTTATGAGGTCGCTAAAAACTTCTAAAACCTCTGTAAAAATAGTATTGTCTGAGTAGAAGTTGGTATTCTGCTCTAAATAACCGATTTCACAATCTTTAGATGTATAGATTTCTCCACTGTCATATCCGTAAATACCAGAAATTATCTTAAAAAGAGTGGTTTTTCCAGTACCGTTTACACCTATGACACCAATTTTATCGCCCTCATTAACAGTAAAACTTATGTTTTCGAGTATTGATTCTACGCCAAAACTCTTAGTTAAGTTATTACATGATAAAATAATCATAAATTTCTACCTCCTCAAGCTACCTAAAATTATAATGTTTTGATATAATATATTCAAGGCTATATGTATGGTTTTAGAAAAAAGTATGTTATATAATAAACCATGATGGATTATAATTAGAGTTAGGGGGTGCTAATTGAGATGGGAAATAAAAATATTTCGATGGCGGTTATAAGAAGACTACCTAAATACTACAGATATTTAGGAGAACTTCTAGACAATGATGTTCAGAGAATATCATCAAAAGAATTAAGTGAAATAATAGGTTTCACAGCTTCTCAGATAAGACAGGATTTAAACAACTTTGGAGGATTCGGACAGCAGGGGTACGGATATAATGTAGAGGCCCTACATAAAGAAATAGGTAAAATATTAGGACTTGATAGACCTTATAATGCAGTACTTATAGGTGTAGGTAATCTAGGACAGGCTATAACAAACTATTCAGGATTTAGAAATTCAGGATTTGAAATAAAGGCATTATTTGATGCGAATCCAAGAATGATAGGTCTAAAAATAAGAGAGCTTGAAATATTAGATTCTGATGTTATAGAAGATTATATAAAAGAACACGAAATAGACATAGCAATCGTATGTATACCAAAAAATGGAGCTCAGGAACTAATAAACAGAATAGTTGGAGCTGGAATAAAAGGTATATGGAACTTTGCTCCAATAGATCCAGAGGTTCCAAAAGGAATCATAGTTGAGAATGTTAACTTAACTGAAAGCTTATTTACTCTTTCTTATTTAATGAAAGAAAATAACGAATTAAAGAAGTAAATTTTTGAAGAAGTAAATTTAAAAAAAAGAATCTTGATTGTATTGAGTAGAATTATTTGGGTTAAATTTGTTATATTTTAATTGATTGAATTTGTAAAAATTAAAAATTGAGAAATAAAAAAGACTGATTTGAAAAAATCAGTCTTTTTGTTTACTAAAATTATTCAGCCTGAGGAGCTCCTACTGGACATGCTTCTGCACAAGCACCACATTCAACACATGCATCTGCATCTATTACGTATATGCTATCTCCTTCAGATATTGCTCCAACTGGACATTCAGCTGCACAAGCACCACAGCTTACACAAGCATCAGTTATTTTGTATGCCATTTTAGTTTCCTCCTAATAATTATAAATTTATTGTAAGTACATTATAACAAAAAAGTCTTCTTATAACAATTAAATTAATTGATGAAAAGCAAATATTTTTGTATCATATAACTTAAACATAGAAACTTCAATACTTCTAGAAATTTGAAAAAATTTGTTGGAGAATAATGATTCTTTTTTGCATCTAATTTATAATGAAGATTCATTTTAATTTGAGATTTTCATGTTAAAAAAAATATGTTAAAAAAATTTCAATTTTAAAGAATAGAGAGAAGAGGTGAATAAGGTCGCATTTTTATCGTAAAAATAATGTTAAATGTATTAGTGTACATTATACACAATAAATAGTATATACTAATACTATCTAAATAGAGTTATTTATAACTTAATTTAAAAAAATAGAATGCAATATGAAAACGATAACACAGAAAGCGGCTATACTTTTGAAAATTTATGTTTTAGTAGGAAAAAGTGGGACAGGAAAAAGCTATAAATCATTAGAATTAGCTTGTGAAAATAATATAGACTATATTATAGACGATGGTCTACTTATTTATAAGGGACAAATAGTAGAAGGAATATCTGCAAAGCAGTCACAGACTAGGATGGAGGCTGTTAGAAGAGCTGTATTTTCTGATATTAATCATAGAAAATCTGTTAAGAAAAAAATTAACGAATTGGACATAGAACGTATACTAGTTTTAGGGACTTCTATAAAAATGGTAAGGCAAATTTGTGCGGCTCTTGAACTAGGTGAGATAGATAAGATTATAGATATAAACGATATAAGTACTGATGAAGAAATAAAAAAAGCTATAGAGTCTAGAAAAGGAGGAAATCATATAATACCAGTTCCTACTGTAGAGATTAAGAAAAGAATAAATGGATTAAGAATAAATCCTTTAAGAAGGTTTTTTATGACATCTAATAAAGAGACTAAAGTGCTTGAAAAGACTGTGATTAGACCTGCTTTTAGCTATATGGGTAAGTTCTACATAGCGCCAGAAGTACTGAATCAAATTATAAAATATACAATATCTCAAAATTCAAATATATCTAGAATAAATAGAATAAGTGTAGATGATTCTAATGGAAAAATAGAGATAAAAGCAAATATAAATATAAGAAATGTAGAAGCGTTTAGAAGTTTAAAAAATATTCAACATAATATAAAAAGAAATGTAGAAGAAATGACATTAATTAATGTTAGCAAAATTGATATTTATATTAATAAAATAAAAGATAAATAGTTTTGTAGTAATATATCAAAATAATTTGAAATTTATTGTAAAAATGTTGTACTATTTTATAAAAAGTATGTTATAATCAAACTGTAGACGCGGGAGAATGATTTTTCAAGCGTGAAAGTTTATATGAATTATTTATATTAGAGTATTTAAGGGGGCTTACACAATGTCAGGAAATGTTTTTGAAAACGCACAGGCACAGGTAAAAAAAGCATGCGATAAATTAGGAATGGAACCTAATGTTTACGAATTATTAAAAGAACCTCAGAGAGTTATAGAAGTAAACATACCAGTTAAAATGGACGACGGATCTATAAAAGTATTCAAAGGATTCAGATCTCAGCACAATGATGCAGTTGGACCAACAAAAGGTGGAGTTAGATTCCATCCAAACGTTTCATTAGAAGAAGTTAAAGCTTTATCTATATGGATGACTTTCAAATGTTCAGTAACAGGTATACCATATGGTGGTGGTAAAGGGGGAATAATAGTTGACCCTAGCCAGTTATCTCAGGGAGAACTTGAAAGATTATCAAGAGGATACATAGACGGAATATACAAATTAATAGGTGAAAAAGTAGACGTACCAGCTCCAGACGTTAACACTAACGGACAGATAATGTCTTGGATGGTTGATGAATACAATAAATTAACAGGATCAAGCAACATAGGTGTTATAACTGGTAAACCAGTTGCATTCGGTGGATCATTAGGAAGAAATGAAGCTACTGGATTTGGTGTTGCAGTTACTGCAAGAGAAGCAGCTAAAAAATTAGGTATAGATATGAAAGAAGCTAAATTAGCTGTTCAGGGATTCGGTAACGTTGGTGCTTTCACTGTTAAAAATATACAGAAATTAGGCGGAACTGTTGTAGCTATGGCTGAATGGTGCCCTAAACATGGTACTTACGTAATATACAAAGAAGACGGTTTAGATTTCCAGGCTATGTGGGATCACAGAGCAGCTAATGGAGATTTATATGACTTCCCAGGTGCAAAAGTTATATCTTTAGAAGAATTCTGGGCATTAAACGTTGACATAATAGTACCAGCAGCTCTTGAAAATGCTATAACTGCAGATGTTGCTGAAACTATAAACGCTAAATTAATATGTGAAGCAGCTAACGGACCAACTACTCCAGAAGCTGACGAAGTATTAGCTAGAAAAGGAATAACTTTAACTCCAGACATATTAACTAATGCTGGTGGTGTTACAGTTTCTTACTTCGAATGGGTACAGAACTTATACGGATACTACTGGTCAGAAGCTGACGTAGAAGCTAAAGAAGAAGAAGCTATGGTTAAAGCTTTCGAATCTCTATGGAAAATAAAAGAAGAATACAACGTAACAATGAGAGAATCTGCTTACATGCACTCAGTTAAAAAAGTAGCTGAAGCTATGAAATTAAGAGGATGGTACTAAGATTTAACTCAACAGTACAGTTGTAAATATTAAATGAATTTAATAGGAGATACCATGTTTATGATGGTGTCTCCTTTTTATTTTGATTAATAAGAAATAGTAGATAGGTGTGTCTACTATTTTTTTATGAAATAATAAGATT
>URRU01000083.1 GCA_900550335.1 uncultured Clostridium sp.
AAAGAATTCCAGGAAGAATTTTTATCTAATTTAAGAGAAGTTACTGATATAGCTGATATAGACTATGTAGTAGTTCATCACACTGAACCAGACCACGCAGGAAGTCTTAAAGCTTTACTTGATTTAAACCCTAATATAGAAGTTTATTGTACTAGAGCAGCTAAGCTTTACCTAGATAGCCAGATAAACAGAGACTTCAAATGCCACGTTGTAGCTGACGGAGAAACTCTTAACATAGGTAAAAGAACTCTTACTTTCATACATGCACCATTCCTACATTGGGTAGATACAATGTTCACTTATGATGAATACGACAAAGTTCTTTTCACTTGTGATGCTTTTGGTTCTCATTATGCATGCGTTCATTTAGATGATATAGTTCATGCTGATTATCATAAAGCTAATAAATTATACTACGATTGCATAGTAAAACCATTTGCTAAACATGTTTTAACTGCTTTAGATAAAGTTAAATCACTTAACCTAGACTTCGATACAATACTAACTTCTCATGGTCCAATATTAGACAGAAATCTAGGACATATAATAGCAATGTACACTAAATGGTCTAAAGATGCAGTTGCTGCAACTAAAAAAGATAGAGTTTGTATATTCTACCTATCAGCTTACGGAAATACTTTAGCTATGTCTAAAGAAATAGCTAAAGGACTTGAATCAGAAGGTATGGAAGTTGAATTATTCGACTTAGAAACAACTCCTCTTGATAAAGTTCATGATGAGTTAATATCTTCTAAAGGTGTTATGCTTGGATCTCCAACAATAAACAAAACTATGGTTAAACCTATGTGGGACTTCTTCTCAATAGTTGACCCAGTTGCTAATGCTGGTAAATTCGCTGCAGTATTCGGTTCTTATGGATGGAGTGGTGAAGGTTTAGCTATAGCTCATGCAAATGCTAAAGCTGTAGGATTTAAAACTCCTTTAGATCCACTTAAAAAGAAATTCTTCCCATCAGAAGAAACATTTGAAGATTGCTTCGAATTCGGTGCAAACTTTGCTAAGAATATAAGAATATTATAAGAATATATTTTTCAATAAAAAAAGATGTCTCTAAAAATCGAGACATCTTTTTTTATTTAACTAAAGTTTATTTTCTTTCTTCTCATATATACATTCATAACAAGTCCAAGGTTTGCCATAGATGTAAGCATCGAACTTCCTCCATAACTTACAAACGGCAAGGTTACTCCGGTTACCGGTATAACAGCAACTGTCATATCTATATTCTGTATAATCTGATAACCAAACATTCCAAGAACTCCAATTACAATTAGGGTTCCATAGAAATCCCTCGCTTGTTGAGCAGCATAAATTAGTCTAAATATAAATGCTATATACAGACCTATTAAGAATACCATTCCTATAACACCAAGCTCTTCACCTACAACTGCAAATATAAAATCTGAGTCCTGTACTGGTAAGAAATCTTCCTGGTTCTGACTTCCTTGATAAAGTCCTTTACCAGTTATACCACCTGAACCTATTGCAATAAGCGACTGCATTACTTGATAGTTACCCTTAAGCGTTATATCTTCTGGATGAAGGAATGCTTCTATTCTTTGTTTCTGATGGTCTGCCATAAGCATATACATAATAGGCATAAGAGCCACAACTATAATAATCGTTCTTCTTATAATTTTTCCATCTAATCCTGCTGTAAATACCATAGCTGCAATTATACACATGAAAACTAATGCAGTTCCAAGGTCTGGCTGAGCTAATAGTAGTCCTAAAAATGGTATAGCATATATAATTAAAGGCATTATATCCTTTATAGTTCTAAGTCTATCTCTCTTAGATTCGACTATTTTAGCATAACTCAATATAAATGTTAATTTTACTATTTCAGAGGTCTGAAGGTCTAATGGTCCTAAATTTAACCAAGATCTAGCTCCTCCTCTTTCTGCTCCTATACCTGGTATAAGAACTACAGCAAGAAGTATTATACTTATAAGGTATAACTCCTTATAGTACTTACCTATAAGTGTGTAGTCCACAAGTAATATTAAACATATCACCATAGCACCTAGCCCAAAAGCTGCACACTGTTTTCCTAACTGGAATATCGCTTTAGTTGTATTTGCATTTGAGTTTAAATGAGTAGCACTACTCAATATAACAAGTCCAAAACCAAATATAGTAAGAACTATAGCGATTAATTTCCAGTCTAATTGTTTAATCAATTTTAAACTTGATCTGTAATTTACCAAAAAATCACCGTCCTTTTAATTTAAGCTTATGACTTAAACTAAGACCTGATTGTTTATTTTCTTCCTTTTAAAGCTTTTAAAGGAATATTTGCTACAAGTGCTGATACCGGTTTATCTGTATCCTCACCTCTACATTTCGACATTTTTATTTCAAGTCCGTCTTTGTCTATTTCAGCATATTTAGATATAACCTCAATTATATCTTGCTGTATTAATTCTATAAGCTCTGGTGAACAGTCCACTCTATCGTGAACTAATACAAGTTTTAGCCTTTCCTTAGCTATATTTTTACTTGATTTTTTATCATTTGAGAAACTTTTAAATATATCGAACACTAATTATTCCCCCCTTACACTAATTACTTAGAAAAAACTTTTTTTAATTTTTGTAAGAAGGTTTCTTCTACTCTTAAATCTAATAGAGGTACGTCTTCTCCCATTATTCTAGCTGCAATATTTTTATAAGCTTGACCAGCTTTTGATTTTGGATTCATTATAGCTGCCTCACCTCTATTTGTAGAGATTATTACAGCTTCATCATCTGGGATTATACCTATTAACTCAATCCGAAGAATTTCAATTATGTCTTCTTTTCCTAGCATATCTCCACGTTCCACCATATCGTATCTAACTCTGTTTATAGCTAGTTTTACATCTGTTATTTCATTAGCTTCTAGTAATCCTATTATTCTATCAGCATCTCTAACAGCTGATACTTCTGGATTAGTTATTACTATTGCTCTATCTGCTCCAGCTATTGCATTTTTAAATCCTCTTTCTATTCCCGCTGGGCAGTCTATTAATATATAATCAAAACTTTCTTTAAGCTGACTACATAACTCTTTCATCTGTTCTGGAGAAATAGCATCTTTGTCTCTAGTCTGTGCCGCTGGAATTAGATATAGATTTTCGAATCTTTTGTCTTTTATTAATGCCTGTTTTAATTTACATGCACCTTCAACTACATCTACTATGTCGTAAACTATTCTATTTTCAAGTCCCATTACAACATCTAGATTTCTAAGCCCAATATCTGCATCTAAAACTACAGTTCTTTTTCCTCTAAGGCTTAATGCAGTTCCCACATTTGCAACTGTTGTTGTTTTTCCAACTCCACCTTTACCTGAAGTTATAACTATTACTTCTCCCATTTAATTCACCTCTAAACAATTTTTATTTACCTATTTGTGTTTCAATCATAATCATATTTTCTGAAATAAATGCTATTTCAGATTCTATATTTTCAGTAATTTCTTCTTCCTGTTCATACTCTTCTGGTGCCTCTGCAATTATATCTGCTATTTGAAGTATAGTTGGCTTAAGGTTTTTAGCAGCTATATATGAGTTTTTATCTCCCTCTGAACCTGCATGTACAAATCCAAAAAGATTTCCAAATACAACAACATTTCCCCTCGCTACTGCTTTTGATCCAACACACATATCACCCATAATAAGTATATCTTTTCCTGAAACCACCTTTGAACCAGGATTCATATCAGTCATCACAACTATATTTCCATTTGATTCAATAAAATCTCCTGATCTCATTTTTGAGATATATTTTGTCTTATCAGTACATTCTTCCGATTTATCTTCTGAAACAACAACTTCTTCTTTTGAGTTTTTAATTTCAACAACCTCTTCTTTTTTACAATCTTCGTCCTTTTTAATGTGTTTTCCTTCTATTTTTTCCTCTTTTTTCTCTAATTTATCAATATTACTATTTTTTTTAGGAGAAATCTTCTTTTTATCCTCTTCTTTAAAAAACTCTATATTGAATTTAGAGGAAATAAGTTCTTTTAGTTTGTTTTTATTTTCTTCACTTAAAAAATCCGAATCTATTTTGTAAATTCTAGCTCCATTGAAAAACGATTTAGATGATTCAATTTTTGATACTATTGCATTAGCAATAGTATCAAAATCTTTTTCATCATTTAAATCTATTATTATCCCTTCTTTACTTCCCTTAAATTCTATTTTTTCATATTCTGAATTCTTCAAAACAATCCATCCTCCAAAATATGCATTCTTAATCCGGAAAATTAATTTCTAGGTTTTACACCGTAATTTACCTGTTTTTCAGATTCTTCCTGCGCTTTTTTCTCTTGATACTGCTTTTCTTGTTCTTTAGTCATATTTTTCTTCTGTTCTTCTGTAAGCTGACCATTATTGTCTAAAAGACCAAAATATTGACCTAAAACCTCTCTTACAGGGAACATAGAATAAATACTACTATCTCCCTGAGGTATAACACATACTACCGCTATTTCTGGGTTATCTGCTGGAGCAAATGCAACACTCCATGTAAATGTACCATAATCATCTTTGAATCTATCTATCTGTTCATCAGTTAAATCAGTTTTTAACTCTTTCATAGCTTTTCTTAAGTACTGTGCATTAACTTTATCTGTATTTTCAAGTTTAACTTCTATTTTTCCAGCAAGCTGTTTTTCAATATCTTCTTTTTCTTCATCAGTAAGAGATTCATCTTTTAATTTTTCTTTTAATTCTTTTCTCTTAGCTTCAGATAATTCTCTTTCTTTTTTAGCTTTTAATTGATTAGCTAATTTTTCAGCCTTTTTAATATCAATACCATAAGAAGATGCATGAGATTTTAGATATTGATACTCATTAGCTGTAGGTATTTTACCTGTCATTTCGGCTGATCCTGTTTTTGCAGCAACTGGTATTGGGAAGCTAGACATTACTTTAGCACCTGTACCTTTTGTTGCAACAAGCTTCATACCTTTAGTCAATTCTTTTAATGACTCTGGGTTTTTAAAGTTTATTTTTTCTTTTTTATTTTCATCTACAGTAACTGAACTATAGTCACTAGACACTATTTTATCTACTACAGAAATATCTACTAAGTATCCGCCGTTTGCTATTGCGGCTACATATCTTGCTACCTGTGCAGGAGTATATGCATTTTCCCCCTGTCCGATACTAAGGTTGAATGTATCCCCTGTTCCCCACTGTGCTGAGTTGAAGTAACTATATACAACTAAGTCCGCTATTGGTTCAATCTGATCTTCTTTTACCTTTAGCTCTTTTAATCTTTTCATTGCTTCTACTCTGCCTGGAGTTTCTTTTTCTGCTGCCCAGCTAACTATTTCATCTATTCTTTTTTCATATTCTTCTCTATTTTTTGCTCTAGTTATATCTGAGAATGAATTAGCCATTTTTTTATCTATGTCTGATCTTAGCATACTCTGAACTGCTTTTAATTTATCCTCAGTATTAGGAACTTTACCTGCACTTTCGCCGATTTCATCGTCTAGACCAACTTTTTTATCGAAACCGAACATTTTTGCATATTTTAGTATTTTTTCAGCTCCCATATCTATACCTAAATCTTTATTAAGCATCCAGTTTTTACCAGTACCTAATGTAAAGAAGTATATATTACAAGATTCCTGTATTGCCTTGTATAAATTTGTCCGTCCGTGATTTCCACGACCGTGGTTCCAAACGTAGTCCCCAAATGTCTTAGCTCCAAATTTTATAACCCCTGGGTCATTGATTGTGTAGTTAGGATTTAACCCACTTTCAAGTGCTGCCATACCAGTTACCATTTTAAATGCAGAACCTGGCTGGAATGCCCCATGTGTAGCTAAGTTTATAAGTGCATTTGGTGCCAATGTATCATTTTGATTTTCTGGCTGTAATGCCTTATAATCTTCTTCACTAATTCCATTTGCAAATTTATTAGGATCAAAATCAGGATAACTTGCCATTGCTAATGTATCTCCTGTTTTTACATCTATTGCAATTATAGCTCCTGATTTAGCTTTTGGAACCGCAGAAGCACTTACATCTCCAAGTTTACTCTTTAGAGTTGCCCCAGATTGAGCTTTTTTAACTACTTGAGTTAATGCTTCTTGTGCTACTTTCTGTAATTCTAAATCAAAGCTTAAATAAACAGTATCTCCAGATACTGGTTCTTTTGAATCTATTTCACCACTTATACGACCAAAAGCATCTACCTGTACCTGTTTATAACCATCTTCTCCTTTTAACTGATTCTCGTAGTACTTCTCTATTCCTGATAAACCTACCATATCATCTTTATTATATCCTTTTTCAAGATATTCATCGACTTTTACTGAAGATATTTTACCTAAATATCCAAGTACATGAGAAGCCAATTCTTTATTAGGATAATATCTTACTGGCTGTGAATCTACACTTACACCAGGTAAGTTTATAGAATTTTCTTCTATCTGTGCTATTGTATTTTCTTTTACATTTTTTGCTACTGTTACAGGACTATACTGTGAATATCCTTGAGACTTAACTAAATCTTTTACAAGCATTATTTTTCTAGCCTCTGTATCACTAAGTCCTTTATCGATATTTAATTTTTCATTATTTCTTAATGATAAAAATGCTTCTCTTGCAGTAGCTGTTTTATCAATATCGTATGACTCTAACCAGTCGTACTTATCCCTTTGAGCTGTAAATAACCACTTACTAACTAGTATCGGTGGATAATATCCCTTTTCATTTAATTTTGACTGTAAATCAACTGGATCTAATTCTCTATCTTTTGAGTCTAAAGTCCTATTTGCAATTAAATCATCTACTATTTTGTAGAAAGTTTGCTTAGCATTATATTTAAGAGGAATCCTATTTTCTTTTTTGTAATCATTTATTTCTTTATCATAAGTATAGAAATATTTCCCATGTTCTACATATATTGGGAATTCATCTATATATTCCTCTCCATTTTTTTCAAGAAGATTTATAAGCTTTAATGCTATTTCATTTGAGCTAGTGTTTGAATCTTCATCTTTATCTTGCTTATTTAAACTATCCCCAGATATTTTAACCGCAAATTGATTTTTATTTCCCGCAAGAAGTCTTCCATATCTATCTCTTATTTCACCTCTTGGTGCTTCTATAGTAAGATTTTTATATGTTTTATTCTGTGCAAGTTCTGTATAATGCTGATACTTTACAGTAGTAAGATATAGTATCTTGGCTAGTATTACAGCAAAAACAACAAGGATTATTTTTTTTATCATATCTAGCCTTGGTATATTTTTCTTTTCTTCCATCTTGCTTTCCGCCGTCCTTTCCTATAAGAAGGTATATTCCCGCCTATCTTAACAATTACGGTATTATAATTGATTCGTCCCTAATTGTCAAGCTGTAATACACTATGT
>URRU01000084.1 GCA_900550335.1 uncultured Clostridium sp.
ATGTAATAAATTAAAAAAGAGATTAATTTAATATGATATAATTTTTATAAATGAAATATATTATAAATTAGGGGGAATATATAAAATGAAAGATATTATACTTGTATCTCATTGTATGCTTAACACTTTTTCTAAGGTAGAAAGTTTTGGAGAAGAAGAAGGAAGAGAAGAAGCTAGAAGAAAAGTAATGCAAACAATTATAGAAAATGGAATTGGGATAATACAGCTTCCATGTCCAGAGCTTATAATGTACGGAACAAAGAGATGGGGACATGTTAAAGACCAGTTTGACACACCTCACTTTAGAAATGTATGTAGATGTGAATTTGAAGTATATCTACAGCAGCTACAGGAATATATAAACAATGGCTATAATATAATAGGAATACTAGGGATAGATGGAAGTCCATCTTGTGGTGTAGACCTTACTTGTGTAGGAGATTGGAGAGGAGAAATAGGAAGTAATCCAAATCTTAGACAGACTATAGATAGTATAAAATATATGAGAGAAAAAGGTGTACTTATAGACGAAATTTCAAAAGTACTTTCTGAAAATGGAATAGAGTTAGAAATGTTCGGATTCCAGACTGAAACTGCAGACGATATATGTGAGAGAATAAAAAATTCTATAAAGTAAAAAATATTGCTAAAAAATTTAAAATTTAGGTGTAATAAATAATTTTTACATAAATTTTAAAATTTTCAGAAAAAAAGTTGCAATATTGGAAATAATATGTTTTAATATACTTATCAAAAAAAACAGAATAATAAACCAAGGTAGAGGCGCTATTGTTCAATAGTATCTAAAGGAGTTGGCAGACGTTGAATTTAGAGAAAGGGGATATAGCCGAAGAAAGAATATATGGCGATAATTCTTTCTGGGCCTGTATATAATATATACTGGACTGTCGCTTTAATAAGTGTTGAGCTACAAGGTTACTTTGTATGAATACAGCGGTTCAAAGTTTCCTTTGAACCGTTTTTTATTTTGAATATTGAAGTAAAAGGCGATATATTTGGCAAAAGAATAGGGAATTTGCTAAAGGTAAGATTGAGTTTTATTATTCGCAAGGAGGTAAAAGAATGAGTGTAGTTGTACAGAAATACGGTGGAAGCTCTGTTGCCGATACTGATAAAATCAGAACAATAGCAGAGGGAATAATAGAAAGAAAGAAAACAGATCCTAATATAGTAGTAGTAGTTTCAGCTATGGGAAAAACTACTGATGGATATATAAATATGGCTAAGTCAGTAACAGATAAACCTTGTAAAAGAGAACTAGATGCTCTTTTATCTACTGGAGAAATGATTTCAGCATCAATGCTTGCCATAACATTAGAATCTTTAGGATGTAAAGCTATAAGCTACAATGCTTACCAGTTAGACATACATACAAGTGGAAATCATGGAAAATCATTAATAGATGATATAAATGTTGATAGAATACAGGAAAGTTTAGATGAGGGATATGTAGTAGTAGTTACTGGATTCCAGGGAATAAATGACGAAGGAGATATAACTACTCTAGGAAGAGGAGGCTCTGATACTTCAGCAGTTGCATTAGCAGTTAAATTAAACGGAAAATGTGAAATATACACAGATGTAGATGGAGTATACTTCACAGATCCAAGAGCTTATGCAGATGCTAAAAAACTTGATGAAATAGAATATGAAGAAATGCTAGAACTTGCAAGCTTAGGTGCAAAAGTTATGCATTCAAGAAGTATAGAACTAGCTCAGAAATATGGAGTAGAAGTATATGTAGGACGTACATGTGGAACAGTAAAAGGAACATACATAAGAGGAGGAAAAAACATGAAATTAGAAGATAAAGTAATAACAGGAATAGCAACAAGTGATGCAGATAGCTCAATAACAATAAAAGAATTAGATATGGACAACGTATCAGCTCTATTTGAAGATATAGCAAATAAATCTATAAGCGTGGATATGATAAGCCAGACAGCTCCAATAGATGGAAAATTAAACGTATCATTTACTATACCAAAAGATGAAGTAGAAGAATGTATAGAATTAGCTAAAAAATACACTTCAGACGAAAATGTAGCTGTAGACAATGATATAACAAAATTCTCATTAGTTGGACTTGGAATGAAACACACTGCAGGTGTTGCTTCAAAGGTATTTAGAATATTCAAAGAAAACAACATAAGAGTAAAATTAATAACAACATCAGAAATCAGAATAACTTGTGCAATAAATACTTCAGATAAAGAAGTAGCTATACAGAAAATGTGCGAAGAGTTTAATGTATAAAAGAAATTGAAAGAAAGTAGGGAATAGGATATGAGACTTCATGGGAGTATGGAAATAAAAAATGACGAACTTTATATTGGTGGTGTAAATTGCCTAGATATGGTAAAAGAATACAAAACACCTCTTTATGTATTTGATGAGCAGCTTATAAGAGATAATTGTAGAGAATACAGAAAATATTTTAAAGCTGAAGAAAATGGAAATAGAGTGGCATATGCAGGTAAAGCATTTTTACCAGGGTATATGTGCAGACTTATAAAAGAAGAAAAGATGTGTCTTGATGTAGTATCTGGTGGGGAATTATACACAGCTCATAAATCAGGATTCCCAATGGAGAACATATTCTTCCATGGAAACAATAAAACAAGAGAAGAAGTTGAGATGGGTGTAGAGTATGGAGTTGGAAAATTCGTAGTTGATAACTTCTATGAATTAGATTTATTAGAAGAAATTTGCGAAAGAGAAGATAAAGTACAGGAAATATACTTTAGAATAACTCCAGGTATAGAAGCTCACACTCATGAGTATATAAAAACAGGACAGATAGACTCAAAATTCGGATTTGCACTTGTAAATGGAGATTTATACAATGCAATCGAAAAGTTAAAAGAGTACAAAAGAATTAAATTAGTTGGACTTCATGCACATATAGGTTCTCAGATATTTGAACTTGAACCATTCCTTGATGAAGTAGATGTTATGATGAATCTTGTTAAGGAAATAAAAGAAAAATATGGAATAGAATTAACAGATGTAGACTTAGGTGGAGGAGTAGGTGTTTATTACACTGAAGAAGATAAACCAAGAGCTATAAAAGATTTCTGTGAATCTATAATTGAAAGAGCAGAAAAAACTTGTGCTGAGCTAGGTATGGAAGTTCCACACCTTGTTATAGAGCCAGGTAGATCTGTAATAGCAAATGCAGGAAGTACACTATACACAATAGGATCAATAAAAGAGATTAAGGATGTTAGAGTGTATGTAAGTGTTGATGGAGGTATGACTGATAATATCAGACCATCTCTATATCATGCTGGATACGAATGTAGTATTGTAAATAAGATGAATGGAGATACAGAAAATAGAGTTACTATTGCTGGAAAGTGTTGCGAAAGTGGAGATATATTAATAAATAACGTTGCTATTTCAGAAATAGAAAGTGGCGATATTTTAATAACTACATCAACAGGGGCTTATGGATACTCAATGGCTTCAAACTACAATAAAATTCAGAAACCAGCAGTAATAGCTGTAAAAAATGGTGAAATAACACCAGTATGTAAAAGACAAACATTCGAAGATATACTTGCTTTAGAATTATAAAACTTAGGGCTGTTGTAAATTGCAACAGCCCTTTTTAGAATAATCTTTTATGTTTAGTGAATATAGAGTAGTAAAAACATAAGCTTACCAATCCTTTGTTATTATGCGAAGCATATGAGATATAGACAAACTTCTCTCCAGGCTTCGACGTGCGTGTAGGTAAACTATTTTTGTTGTAATTAAAACCCACGTCTGCAGATTGTCGAGAGAGTTTTGTCTATATGACTCATATGCTACATATTTACATTATTATTGGTAAGCTTTTATTTTTCCTACTCTATATAATACACTAAATTTATAGAAGATTATGGCTAATAAAAGAGGCTTGTTGCAAGTTTACAAGTAGCTCTAATTTTTTATAATTCTGAAGCTGCGTACATCGAGAGTAGGAGAATATAGTTGTATGCTTTGAAGGATGAGATACGGCACAGTTATTTATCTTGTCATTTTTTATTTTTATATGTTAAAATTATAGTGAATAAGTAGGAGGTAATGCTATGAAACTTAAAATAAAATTGATTGCACTTAGCATGATAATGGCGCTTAGTTTGACAGCATGTAAGTCTGATGAAGGGTCTGAGCTTTTTAATGAAGGTCAGGTTGCATTAGAGAAACACGATTATAAAACTGCTATGCAGAAATTTTCAGATGTGCTAGAAGGCGATAGTGAGAATAAGGTCGCTAGAGACATGTATGGTCAAGCCATGAGAATGATAAGAGTGGAAGATTATGAAAATGATGAAGAATACGAAAAAGCATTAAAAGAAGTAGAAAAGATTCTACGGTTAAAGAATGGTTCGTCAAAAATAAAGAAAGAAGCAGAACAGAAAAAGTCTGAGTTAGAGAAATTAGTTGAAAATTTAAATGCTGAAAGAGAAGAGAGAAAGCAAAATGCAAAAGAAGCTGCTAAGAACAATAAAGGTCAGGTAGAGTCTGATGCATTACATTCAAATTCATCTTCAAATATAAATAAGCCAGAAAAACCAACACATAATAATAGTTCATCAGGTGGAAGCTCATCAAGTGGAAACAGTGGAAGTAGTGGTGGAAGCAGCTCATCAGGTGGAAGTTCATCATCTGGAGGAGGTTCTTCATCAGATAATGGTTCATCAAATAGTGGAGGCTCATCAGGCGGAAACACTGGAAATAGCGGTGGAGGCTCATCATCTGGAGGCGGTTCTTCAGATAATGGAGCTTCTGGAGGAGAAGAGGAATAGAATAATAAATTTGGAAAGGATTTAAAATGAGAATAAATAAATATATAGCTTCTTGTGGGGTAGCGTCTAGAAGAAAAGCTGAAGAACTTATAATTTCTGGAAGGGTTACTATTAATGGAGAGCTAATAACTGAATTATCAACAACAGTAGATGAAACAAAGGATATAGTTGAAGTTGACGGAGTGCCTATAAATCAGGAAGAGAAGAAGGTGTACATACTTTTAAATAAGCCTGAAGGGTATATAACAACAGTGAAAGATCAGTTTGATAGACCTAGTGTGCTAGATATATTAAAAGAAGTAGATGAGAGAGTTTATCCTGTAGGTAGACTTGACTACGAGACAAGTGGTTTATTAATTCTTACAAATGATGGAGATTTAACATATAAACTAACTCATCCTAAACATGAAGTTGAAAAAACATATCTAGCTATGGTAAATGGTATAATTTCGCCTGAAGAAAAAAGAAGATTTGAAAATGGATTACAAATAGAAGATTACACAACTGCAAAAGCAAAATTAAAAATTGTAAAAGCAGATGAAGAAAAAAATTACTCAGTTTGCAAAATAACAATTCATGAGGGCAGAAATAGACAGGTCAGAAAAATGTGCAAGGCTATAGGACATCCAGTTAGAAATCTTAGAAGAATTCAGATGGGAAGAATAAACATAAGAGGCCTTGAAGTTGGAGAGTATAGAAATCTAACAGAGGATGAAGTAAAATATTTAAAAAGTGTAAAATAATTATATGATTTATAAATGTCGTTGAAGGTAAGTAAAAGTATTTTCAACGACATTTTTTTATTTATAAATTTATCAAATATTGTACTTTTGTAAAAATAAAATTTTAGATTAATTGATAAAAACTAAGAAAAGGTTTTTTAAATTTAAATTTTAAATAAAGTATATTTAACAATTGTATTAAGTATTTAATTTGGTTATAATATAATGTGGAAAAAATAAAAATGAAGTAATTACAGATAACAACCTTTGTTATTGTAGTATTTTATGAAAAGAGATGGAAAAATGAAAAAAAGAAACAATTTCGATAATGTAAATAATATCGCAAAAATATATATACAAGAAATTATAAAAGAAGGCGATATTTGTATAGATGCAACTATGGGAAACGGATACGATACTGTATTTTTAGCAGAAAAGGTTGGTAAATCAGGGAAGGTTTATGCATTTGATGTCCAAGAAGAAGCGATAAAATCTACTGAAAAAAAGGTAAAGAAACTAGAATTTGAGGATAGAGTAGAGTTGATTTTAGATGGACATGAAAATATAAATAATTATGTAAAAGAAAAAATTAAGTGTGCAGTGTTTAATTTAGGGTATTTACCAAGATGTGAGCACAGAATAATAACTAAACCAGATACAACTAATGAGGCTATAAAACAGTCTGTATCATTACTTGAGGAAAATGGTGTGGTATGTGTTTCAATCTACACAGGACATGAGGGAGGAATGGAAGAAAGAAACGCAGTATTTGATTATGCATCAAACCTAGATCAAAAGGATTACAATGTTTTTGAATCTAAATTTGTAAATCAAAAGAACAATCCACCGTCAATAATATTAATAGAAAGAAAAAAACAAGTATAAGGATAAAATTTCTTGAAACTTTAAAACACGTAAAGTCAAAATATGAAGAAAAAATTGCATTTATTACTTAAAAATAATGCAATAAAGTGTTATAATGATGTAGAGAAATGAATCTTTATATATGTTTAGTTTCAATATACAGAAAATTTGAATATATGTATATTGAGTTGCATTCTTAAAAAATAAAGATATAGGGTAAAAGGAGAAATAAAAAAATGGATGAAACATTAAAGGACAGTAAAAAACTTATATCCGATATACAGACACAGTATACGAGATTAAGTAAAGGTCAGAAATTAATAGCACAGTATATACTGAATAATTACGACAAGGTTGCATTTATGACTGCCTGCAAATTGGGGGAAACTGTCGGAGTTAGTGAATCAACAGTTGTAAGGTTTGCAAATGCACTAGGATATTCTGGTTATCCAAAGTTACAGGCAGCTTTACAGGAATTAATAAAAAATAAATTGACTACAGTTCAGAGGGTTGAAATGGCAAACGACTACTCTGATGAAAATACAATACTTAACAAAATTCTTAAAGGCGATATGGATAATATAAGAGAAACTCTTGAAGAAATAGATGGAGAAGCATTCCAGGAAGCGACTGCTAGACTTTTAAAGGCTAGAAAAATATACATACTTGGAATGAGAACATCATTTGTTGTTGCTCAATATCTAGGATTCTATTTAGGAATAATATTAGACAATGTTCATACTGTAAGAATGGACATGGGGGATGCATTTGAACAGATAGTAAGAATAGGGGAAGGCGATGTTGTTATAGCATTTAGTTTCCCAAGATATTCTAAAAAATCATTCCAGCTAGTAAAATATGCTAAAGAAAAAGGAGCACATGTAATATCTATAACTGACAGTTTATTTGCACCGATAGCTTCAG
>URRU01000085.1 GCA_900550335.1 uncultured Clostridium sp.
CTTCTTAGAATGTTGGCTGGAATACTAACACCTTCGTCTGGAAGTATAGAAATTTGCGGATATAATTATGAAGATGATAAAAATCTTGCAAAAAGAGAAATAGGCTATTTATCAGGGAATACTAGATTATATGCTAGATTTTCTCCAAGAGAAATCATGACGATATTCGGAAAAATGTATGGGATGGACGAGCAAAGTATAAAAAAATCTATAGATAGAATATCTGAAATAATGAGTATGGATGATTTTATAGATAATAGAATAGAAAATCTTTCAACAGGTCAAACTCAAAGAACATCTATTGCAAGATGCCTTATACATTCACCAAGTGTGTATATTTTTGATGAGCCAACGTTAGGGCTTGATATTTTGAGTAGTAGAGCAATAATAGATTTTATGCTTAGAGAAAAAGAAAATGGGAAAACTGTCCTATACTCTACTCACTATATGAAAGAAGCTGAAACTTTATGCGATAGGATAATTCTTATATACGAAGGAAAAATTATTGCTGAAGGAAAACCAGCAGACCTTATGAGAGAAACAAACTCAAAATCTTTAAGACAGGTGTTTATAAAATTAGCTGATAAAGAGGTGGGTTTGAATGAGGATTAAGATAATAAAAGAGATTTTTAAAAAAGAAATTTTGGATATAGTAAGGGATAGAAAAAGTATATTTATGATGATTGTTGTGCCTATACTTTTATATCCAATAATAATGGTTTTATTGATGGGGATAATGAATACATCAATAAATAAAATGACATCGGAAACAATAACACTAGGTTTATCTTCTGCTCCAAATGCAGAATTTGTAGAAATTGTAGATAATGAAAATGCAGCAAGGAAAAAAGAGGATACACTAGGAAGTATAGAAATAAAAACAAATATTAAAGATTATAAAAAAGAATTAGAAAAAGGCGAAATAGATGCTTATATAGACAATTCTATAAAGGATAATGACTACAAAGTTATTATAAATTCAGCATCTGATGAATCGGGTATAAAGACTGATGTTATATTCGATGTAATGAATAAATACAAAAGAAAGATGTCTGAAAGAGAAATAGAAAAACATGGCCTTGATTCAGAAAAAATACTTGAGCCAGTAAAATATGAGAAAGTAGATATAACAAATAGTGCTAAAAAGGCAGGAATGCTTTTAGGACAGGTAATACCATTTATATTGATAATAGGGGTGTTATTTGGTTCTATCTATCCTGCTATAGATGTTATGGCTGGAGAAAAGGAAAGAGGTACACTTGAGACACTGTTCTCGCTTCCTATATCTAATATGGAGCTTGTAATAGGTAAGTATATGGCAGTATCTGCAAGTGCAATTATAACATCTCTTTTAAATATCATTTCTATGAGTTGTACTTTAGGATATTTTATGAAGGCTGAGTCAATATACAATCCGTCTACGTTACATATAAATTACTCTGTACTATCTGGAGCTATATTTGTAACGGTTATAAGTGTAATTTTATTTGCCATGGTTGTTTCGGCACTTGCGATGTGTGTCTGTTCATTTGCTAAGACTTTTAAAGAGGCTCAAAACTATATAACACCGCTTATGCTTATAATAATGGTTCCTGCTTATATTTCAATGATACCTAATGTATCGCTGAGTAGGATAACTGCAACAATACCAGTTGTAAATATTTCCCTACTTATAAAAAGTGTAATATCTTTAAGAGCAAATATGAAGATGATAAGCCTTGTACTTATTGTAAATCTAATATTTGTATGTATATCTTTAGTATTACTTTCTAAAATTTTCAATTCAGAGGATATTTTATTCGGGGAAAAAAGAAACTTTAAGCTAATACAGAGTAGAAGTAGTATAAAAGAGGGAAGTATGCCAGGAATAAGCGATGGATTTATGGTCTATGTATTGGCATTTGTATGTTTGATATACGTATCTCCTATATTAACAATGAAAATGGGAATAATGGGAAATACTATAAATCAATTTTTAATGGCTCTAATTCCAATTTTAGTTGCATTATATATAAAGGCAGACTTCAAAAAATTATTTAGCATAAAAAAAATCAAACTAAAAGATATAATAAGAGCAGCTCTAACTTGGTTTGCGGGAAGCTTAGTAATGTCTATATTTGTGATGATACTATTAAAATTATTCCCAGATCAAATGAAAGTATCTGAGCAGTTGAATAATATTATAAAATCTAGTGGAGGATTATTCACTCAGATAGTATTATTTGCATTGGTGCCTGCAATATGTGAAGAAACATTGTTTAGAGGATTTATACTATCTGCATTTAGAGATAAAAAAACTTTTGGGCAGAAAAATGAAAAGCATGTGATGTTTGCCATTGTAGGAAGTGGAATATTATTTGGGATAATGCACTTAGATTTTATTAGAATAATACCTACTTCTATACTAGGAATGGTAATGGCATACAATGTATATAAATCAAAATCAATATTTACATCAGTTGGAATACACTTTTTCAACAATTTACTATCAGTTTTATCAGTAAACTTTGGAGTACAAGCAATGCTACTCCTTATATAGACGTAAAGCAGAGATTATCAGGTTTTAACTTGATAATCTCTTTTATTTTTTGAAATTATTTGTTAAAAAAATCAAAAAAAGATTGCAATATAAATTGTATTATAGTATTATTGTATTAACAACTTAATACAATAATAAAAAGGAGGGAAAGTTATGAGCTGGGAATTCGATAATAGCAAGCCTATCTATATTCAACTAGTGGACACTCTAAAGATGAAGATTGTATCCGGAGAGTTTCAACCGGGATCAAAAATGCTAACAGTTAGAGCTTTAGCTGCAGAAGCTGAAGTAAATCCAAATACAATGCAGAGAGCATTATCTGAGTTAGAGAGGGAAGAGCTTATGTATAGTCAAAGAACAAAAGGCAGATTTGTAACTGATGATATAGATAAAATAAATAAAATGAAAAAAGATATGGCAAATGAAAGAATAGACGGTTTAAAGGAATTTCTTATACAGCTAGGATACAGTCGGGATGAGATAATTTCTCTAATAGCCGAGAATGTGAAAGGAGAATAATTATGGAAAATACTATAATAAAATTAGAAAATGTAGTAAAAAGATACGGTAAAAAAGAAGCATTAAAAGGTATAAACCTTGATATTCCAAAAGGTAAGATAGTAGGTTTACTTGGACCTAATGGAAGTGGAAAGAGTACAATGATAAAACTATTAAATGGACTGCTACAGCCAGATGAAGGTAATATAGAGATAGCTGGTATGAAACCTTCTATAGAAACTAAAAAAATAGTATCATACTTACCAGAAAGAACTTATTTAAGTGAATGGATGAAGATGAAAGACCTTTTAAAATTCTTTAGTGATTTCTATGAAGATTTCGATTTAGAAAAAGCAGAGGAAATGATAGAGGCGCTAAATATAAATGTAGATGAAAAGATAAAAGATATGTCAAAAGGTACTAAGGAAAAAGTACAGTTAATATTAGTAATGTCTAGAAATGCAGATGTTTACATACTAGATGAGCCAATAGGTGGTGTCGACCCTGCTGCAAGATTATTTATTATGAGAACAATACTTCAGAATTTCTCTGAAGAAAGCACACTTATAATAGCAACACACTTAATAAGTGAAATAGAAAATATATGTGATGAGATAATATTCTTATCATACGGAGAAATAAAACTACAGGGTAATGTAGATGAAATAAGAGAAGAAAAAGGTAAATCAATAGATGCCTTATTTAGGGAGGAATTTAGATGTTAGGTAAACTTATAAAATATGAATTTAAAGCGACAATGAGAAGCTTCTTGGCAATATATGCGAGTTTAATACTTACTGGTATCCTAATAGGAATATTTATGTTTGCAAATGTAGAAGTAGGCATGAGTTTAGGTATGTTAATAATGGTAGCTTTAATGATTACACTAGGTGTTTTAACAATAACTGTTATTATAAAAAGATTTAGCAAAAACTTACTTGGCGATGAGGGTTATTTGATGATGACGCTTCCTGTAAGTGCAAAGAAAATAGTAGCATCTAAAATAATAACATCTGTTGTTTATTTAATTTTAAGTACTATAGTAGTATTTTTAGTATTTGTTGTAATAATGCTACCTTCTGGAATAGGTACAATGAAAGAATTTATACGGTCTATGGGAAATGTTTGGAACTACATGGTTATGAATTTACTAAGTGCTAGAGATATAATATTAAACATGATAATAACATTTATGATAGGTATAGTAGATTATGTGTCTTTTATACTAGTTATATACACTTCATTATCAATAGGACAGTTAAAACCATTTAACAAACACAGAACTCCTGTTGCGATAATAGCATTTTTCATAATAAATATGATAGTATCAGTTATAAGTGATGGACTTTCAAATCTATTGGAAAGTATGAATATACTAACAGCTCCACAGAGTATGTCTATGTTAAATGCAGTATCATTATACACATTAACATTCTATAGTGTAGTTTCTATTGTGTTATTTATGATAACTTCTTACATACTTGAAAAGAAATTAAATCTTGAATAAAATAATTAAATTTAAAAGGACTGTTGCAAATCGCAGCAGTCCAATTTTTTTATTTACAATCTTTAAATATATCGTAATCTGGTTTTACATATTTACTTCCCTGGAAAGTACCTCTTCTCTTCATCTCATCATCAATCCGGTTAAGAACTTCCCATTTTTTTAGGCTCCAAAGAGGTGCTAAAAGTTCATCCCTTTTACCATCTCCAGTAAGTCTGTGGATAACCATCTCTTCTGGAAGAATTTCAAGCTGATCACATACTAAATTAATATACTCTTCTTGTTCCATAGGTACTATTTGTCCATTATTTAAGAAATCCCGTAGAGGAGTATCTTTTATTATATGAAGAAGGTGGATTTTTATACCATCTGCACCCATATCTGCAACGGCTTTTGCTGTCTGCATCATCATTTCTTTATCTTCACCAGGAAGTCCATTTATTATATGTACTACAGTTTTTATATTTCTATCTTTTAATTTTTTGAAACCATCTAAGAAATCTTGATATGAATGTCCTCTGTTTATTATTTCAGATGTTTCATCATGTATAGTCTGAAGTCCAAGTTCTACCCAAAGATTAGTTCTTTCGTTTAATTCAGCTAAATAATCTACAACATCATCTGGCAAGCAGTCAGGTCTAGTAGAGATTGAAAGACCTATAACATCTTCAAATCCTAAGACAGTTTCATATCTTTCCTTTAATACTTCTAGTGGTGCATAAGTATTTGTAAATGCCTGGAAGTAGCCTATATATTTTGCATTAGGCCATTTTTTTAGCATCATAGCTTTTATTTCATCAAACTGTTTTCTTAAATTATCGTTTGGATTACCGGCAAAATCTCCAGAACCTTCTCTACTACAGTAGATACATCCACCGTAACCTAAAGTTCCGTCTACATTTGGACAAGTAAATCCTGCATTTAGAGATACCTTAAATATTTTTTCTCCAAATTTCTGTCTTAAATAGTAGTTCCATGTATGGTATCTTTTATTTTTATCAAAAGCGTATTTGAATTTTTCCATTATAAATTCCTTTCTAAAATTTTAAATACTAAATTTTTATTTATATTATATTAATTTTTAATATATAGTTTTTGTAAATTTATATAATCAATAATAACACATATCGAGGTACAAATGAAGTTGTTAGTATTGAGATTGATATTATATAATAAAAAATGTATAAGGATTAGAGTTTAATAGATAAAATAAAGAATTATAAAAGTAAATAAGGAGATTTTATAAAATGGAATATAATATGGGAAGGTTTGTTACTTCGTTTAGTGGAGGAAAAGACTGTGCTTTATCAATGTATATAATGGAAGAAAATGGATATATTTCAGATTCTATAATTATAACTGTAAAAGAAACAGATTCTTGGACTCATGGGATAAATTTAAAAATGATAGAAGAATATGAAAATGTACTTGGAGTAAAAGTATATCCAGTATTTTGTAGAATGGATAATTATGAGGAAAAATTTGAAAATACATTAAGAAGAATAAAAGAAGAAAGAGGCGTAAATATCTGTGTATTTGGAGATATAGATATAGAGCAGCATCTAAATTGGAATAGGTCTAGGTGTGAAAATGTAGGTATTGAGGCTATTATGCCTCTAGAAAAGATAGATAGAGAAGAAGCTGTATCAAAATTTGTAGATTCTGGATTTAGAGCAATTATAAAAAAAGTGAACTTAAATTATTTGGATAAGAGCTTTTTAGGAAGAGAATTAAACAGAGAAACTATTGAGGATATAAAAAGATACTCTAAAGAAAAAAATATAGAAGTAGATTTATGCGGTGAAAATGGAGAGTATCATACAGTCGTGATAGATGGGCCTTTATTTAATAAAAAATTAAATTATAATTTAGGAGAAATAAAAGAGGAATATCAAAGTGCAATAATAGAAGTAGATATAGTCTAAGATATGGATTATTTATAATAGAAGATTTAACAACAGCAAAGGAGGACAATATGAAAGATTACTATAAAATAGGAGAGATTTCAAAAATATATGGTTTTAGCAAGGATTCTTTGATGTATTATGAGGATTTAGGAATTTTAAAACCTGATAGAGATACAAATGGATATAGGATGTATAGTATACAGGATTTATATCGTCTAAACCTTATAAAAGAACTAAGAACATTAGGTTTTTCTATGAAAAAGATAAAAGAATATCTTGAAAATAGAAATCTTAAAACTACAGAAGAGATTTTAAATGAAGAGCTTATTTTGACAGAGACAAAAATTAAAGAGTTAAATTCTCAGAAAAATAATATAATAAATAGATTAAAAGCTATAGCCGAATCTAAGGAAATAACTGATTTTGAAAATATAGAATTAAAATACATTAAAAAAAGAAAAGCAATAGAGTTAAATGCAAATATAACTAGAGATGAGGAATTTGACTTCTGTGTTCAAAGACTTCAAAACGAATATGAAGGAAGATTTGATATTTTAGGAAATAACAATATAGGATCATTTTTCTCTGAAGAGGCATTAAAAAAAGGGTTAAACAACGTATTTAAATCAGTATTTTGCTTAATAGACGATGATGAGGAAACTTATAACATAACATTAGAAGAAGGGTATTATGTGACATTTACTTATAAAGGTGATTATATATACAATCATGAACATCTAAAAAAATTAGAAAAATATATAAATAAAAATAATTTAGAGGCAATAGGTGGCCCTCTTGAAATATATAAAATAGA
>URRU01000086.1 GCA_900550335.1 uncultured Clostridium sp.
TTAATTAATTAATAATATAAAAACTAAATAAGAGGTGATTTTTCAATATGGAAAGATTAGGAAATAGAGCAAACGACGAGATAAGACCAGTCAAGATAACTACGAATTTTACAAAATACGCAGCAGGTTCTGTACTTATCGAAATGGGAGAAACTAAGGTAATATGTACAGCTACAGTTGAAGATAAAGTGCCACCATTTTTAAGAAATACAGGTACAGGTTGGATAAATGCAGAGTATTCTATGTTACCAAGCTCAACTCAGCAGAGAAAGATAAGAGATTCTGTTAGAGGGAAAATAGACGGAAGAACTCAGGAAATACAGAGATTAATAGGGAGAGCAATAAGATCTGTTATAGATTTAGATTTATTAGGAGAAAGAACTATATGGGTTGATTGCGATGTTATTCAGGCAGACGGTGGAACAAGAACAGCTTCAATAACTGGTGGGTTTGTTGCAGCAGCTCAGGCAATTTACGGACTTTATCAGAATAAAGAAATCAAAAAACTTCCTATAAAGAATTTCGTATCTGCAATAAGTGCAGGTGTTTTAAACGACGAGCATATATTAGACCTTTGCTACGAAGAAGATTCTGCAGCTAAAGTAGATATGAACTTTGTAATGACAGATAAAGGTGAGTTTGTCGAAGTTCAGGGAACAGGAGAAGAAGCTCCATTTAGTAGAGAAGATTTAAACAAATTATTAGAACTAGGGGAAAAAGGAAACAAAGAGCTAATAAAAATACAGAGAGCTGCAATTCCAGAAATAGGAGATGCTGTGCTTGGTATGGACTACGGAAAAGACGTGGTAATAGCTACAGGAAATAAACACAAATTACAGGAAATAGGCGATATACTAAAAGATTTCGACTATAATGTTATGTCTTTAAAAGATGTTGAGTTAGACGGAATAGAAATAGTAGAAGACGGAAAAACTTTTGAACACAATGCTTTAATAAAAGCTAGAACAATTTCAAAATTAACTAATAAAATATCTATAGCAGATGACTCTGGATTAGTTGTTGATTGTTTAGGAGGAAAACCGGGTATATACTCAGCAAGATATGCTGGAGAACATGCAACTGATGAAGAAAACAGAGTAAAATTATTCGAAGCTATGAAGGATGTTCCAATGGAAGATAGAACTGCAAGATTTGTAAGTGCGATAGGTGTTGTACTTCCAGATGGTAAAGAATTTACAGTTAGGGGAACTGTTGAAGGAAAGATAACATTTGAGGAACACGGAGAAAATGGATTCGGATATGACTGTATGTTTATGCCAGATGGATTTGATAAGACATTTGGAGAAATAGATCCAGAAATCAAAAACAGCATGAGCCATAGAGCAAATGCACTTAAAAAGATGAAAGAAGAATTTGTTAAAAGGGTTGTGAGATAAATATGAAAATAGGAATAGTTAGCGATACACATAGGATGATTAGGAACATAGATAAGGCAATTCCTTATTTAAAAGGCTGCGACCTTATTGTACATGCAGGGGATAACTACTCTGATGCAAGATATATTTATACTGAAACGGGTGTAAATGTTATGGCAGTTGTTGGAAACTGCGACTTTGAAGATGCAGAGGATGAATTATTATTCGATTTTGCAGGGAAGAAATTTTTCGTATGCCACGGACACAGATACGATGTGAAATACGGAACAAATCTTTTACAGACAAAAGCAGAGAGAGAAGGAGCAGATATAGTTGTGTTTGGTCATTCTCATGAGACTTTTTCAGAAATAATAAATGGTGCTCTTTATATAAATCCAGGTAGCCTTTCTCTTCCAAGAGGTGGAAGTAATAGAGGATTTGCTATATTAGAAATAGATGGAGAGAGTATAAAAGTTAAGGAAATAGAAATTTAATTTGAAAAATATCTGTAACTTTTTTGAAAAGGCAAAAAAATAGTCAAATAATCGAAATATAATCATAAGAAAGGTTGTATTTAAAAAAAGTTATGTGATATAATTAAATGGTTATATAGAATTATAATGGATAAAAATACCATATTATAATATCTCAAAGTATATTAGGAGGATTTTTAAGAAATGAAAGCAGAATTACTTAAAAAAGAAGGTAACGTAGTTACTTTAAAAATAACTGTAGACTACGATAAATTCAACGGAGCAGTTGAAAAAGCTTACAAAAAAACTAGAGGTAGATACAACATACCAGGATTCAGAAAAGGTAAAGCTCCTAGAAAAATAATAGAAATGAACTACGGTGAAGGAATATTCTACGGAGATGCTATAGATGCATTATTCCCAGAAGTATTCGTACCAGCTGTAGAAGAAACAGGTATACTTCCAATAGGTGCTCCATCTATAGATGTAGATGAAATAAGCAAAGACAACGGATTAGTTATGTCTGTAGAAGTAGAAGTTAGACCAGAAGTTAAATTAGAAAACTACAAAGGTGTAGAAGTTACTAAAGATGTTCCAGAAGTAACTGAAGAAATGATAACAGAAGAATTAAACAGAATGTTAGACAAAAACTCTAGATTAGTAGACGTTGAAAGAAATGTTGAAGACGGAGATATAGTAAACATAGACTTCAAAGGATTTGTTGATGGAGAAGAATTCGAAGGTGGAAACGCTGAAGGATACGAATTAACAATAGGATCTCACACATTCATAGACAACTTTGAAGAACAGTTAGTTGGAAAAGCTTTAAATGAAGAAGTAGAAGTTAATGTAACATTCCCAGAAGGATACTCAAGAGAAGATTTAGCTTCTAAACCAGCTAAATTCGAAGTTAAAATAAACGCTATAAAAGTTAGAGAAATACCTGAATTAAACGACGAATTCGCAGCAGATACTACTGAATTCGAAACTTTAGATGAATTAAAAGCTGATATAAAATCTAACCTAGAAGAACAGGCTGAAAACATGGCTGAAAATCAGGTAAGAGAAGAAATAGTAAACAAAATAGCTGAAGCAGCAGACTTCATAACTCCAAACGCTATGGTAGAAGATCAGTTAGATAGAATGATGCAGGAATTAAACTATCAGTTAATGAGCCAGGGATTACAGATGGAAATGTTATTAGAAATAACTGGTAAAGACTTAAACGGATTAAGAGAAGAAAGAAGAGAAGACGCTGAAAGATTAGTAAGAGGAACTCTTGTATTAGACGAAGTAGCTAAATTAGAAAACATAGAAGCTTCTGAAGAAGACGTTGATGCTGAATTAGCTAAAATGGCAGAAATGTACAAAATGGAAGTAGAAGAAATGAAAAAAGCTTTAAGACCAGAAGATTTAGAAGATATAGCTGGTCAGCTTAGAGTTAGAAAAACTATAGACTTCCTAGTTGAAAATGCTACAATAGCATAGTTTATAATTAGTCTATAAATATTTGAAAAAACAAGGCTGTCTAAAGTGATATGTATGTATCTTAGACAGCCTTATATTGAATGCAAAAAAAGAAAGGGGTTACATAAAATGGCATTAGTACCTTATGTTGTTGAACAGACAGGAAGAGGGGAAAGATCTTATGATATATTCTCTAGATTATTAAAAGACAGAATAATATTCTTATGTGATGAGGTAAATGATGATACTGCAGGACTTATAGTAGCTCAGCTTTTATTCTTAGAAGCAGAAGATCCAGATAAAGATATACATCTTTACATAAACTCACCAGGTGGAAGTATAACAGCTGGTATGGCTATATACGATACAATGAACTATATAAAACCAGATGTTAGTACAATATGTATAGGAATGGCTGCATCTATGGGTGCATTCTTACTTTCTGCAGGTGCAAAAGGTAAGAGATACGCACTTCCAAACAGTGAAATAATGATACATCAGCCACTAGGTGGAGCTCAGGGACAGGCAACTGAAATAGAAATCCGGGCTAAAAGAATCATAAGAATGAAAGAAAAATTAAACCAGATACTTTCTGAAAATACAGGTCAGCCATTAGAAAAAATAATGGCAGATACAGAAAGAGATAACTTCATGGAAGCCGATGAAGCACTTGCATACGGATTAATAGATGAAGTTATAACAAATAAACCATTATAAGAGAGGAGAATTTTAATGGCAAAATTTGATGATAAAAAACAGCTAAAATGCTCTTTCTGCGGAAAAACTCAGGATCAGGTAAGAAGATTAATAGCAGGTCCAGATGTTTGTATATGTGATGAATGTGTTGAACTTTGCGAAGATATAATCAGAGAAGAATTTGAAGAAGCTAACGAAGAAACAACATCAATCGATTCATTACCAAAACCAAAGGAAATGATGGAAATATTAAATGATTACGTAATAGGACAGGAAAAAGCTAAAAAAGCTTTATCTGTTGCAGTTTACAATCATTATAAAAGAATATACAGCAATTCTGAAAATGATGTAGATATACAGAAAAGTAATATATTACTTTTAGGGCCAACAGGTTCTGGTAAAACATTACTTGCTCAGACACTTGCTAAAACACTAAACGTTCCATTTGCTATGGCAGATGCAACAGCTCTTACTGAAGCTGGTTATGTTGGGGAAGACGTTGAAAACATACTTCTTAAACTAATCCAGGCTGCAGATAATGATGTAGAAAAAGCTGAAAAAGGTATAATCTACATAGACGAAATAGATAAAATAGCTAAAAAATCAGAAAATGTATCTATAACAAGAGATGTCAGCGGAGAAGGTGTTCAGCAGGCACTTCTAAAAATATTAGAAGGAACTGTAGCTAACGTTCCACCACAGGGCGGAAGAAAACATCCAAACCGGGAATTTATAAAAATAGATACAACTAATATACTATTCATATTAGGTGGAGCATTTGATGGATTAGAACAGATAATCCAGAGAAGATCTAGTGAAAAAACTCTAGGATTCGGAGCTAAGATAGAAAGCAAGAAAAACCTAGACTTAGGAAAAATATATGAAAATGTACTACCAGAGGATTTACTAAAATACGGTATAATACCAGAATTTATAGGTAGAATCCCAGTAATAGCTACATTAAATATGCTAGATGAAGATGCATTAGTTACAATACTAAAAGAACCTAAAAATGCATTAGTAAAACAGTATAAAAAATTATTCGATATAGAAGATGTTGAACTAGAATTTGAAGACGATGCACTAAGAGAAATAGCTAAAAAGGCTATAGACAGAAATACTGGTGCCAGAGGTCTAAGAAGTATAGTTGAAAACATAATGATGGATACAATGTATGAAGTACCATCTGAAGAAAATGTTGAAAAAGTAATAGTGACTAAGGAATCTGTACTAGACAATGATGTGCAGCCAACTATAGTTTACAAAGAAAATTAATATAGAACGCAAAGAAGGGTATTGAATTAACGCTCCAGGCTTCGAACTTTGCTCCTTTTTAAGAGTTAGCTTTATCAAGCTAACAAAAGGATGCAAAGTTGTAGGTACTCCAATTTGTTGGACTTAAAAATCTAACGATTGGAGTATTTTTTATGCCTAAATATAGCGAAGATTTTAAGAATAAAATTGCAAGTGAATATTTCGATACTGAAATTACGCAAAGTGAACTTTCGAAAAAGTATTGTGTATCACAAAGCAGTGTTTTCAAATGGATTGAAAAATATAAAAATAACTCAAAGGACTTAGCATTAATAAAAAAGTCGAAGACTAAAAGTAAGTATACAACTACATTTAAATTGAAAATTATTCAGGAATATATTGTTTCTGGATGTATGCAAAAGGAAATAGAAGTAAAATATGATTTAAAAAAAGGTACACTATCTAATTGGTTCAATCAGTTCATAAATGAAATCGGAGATGAATCGTTATGTCTTCGACCTAAAAAAAGAACTTTTTCAAAGGAGTTTAAACAAATGGTTCTTAAGGAATATATAAATGAAGAATGTAGATGTAAGGTATTAATGAAAAAATATGATATTCCTTCTCGTTCTGACATATCTAAATGGTACATGGATTACGTTAGAAAAGTCGGAGACTATTCAAAAATAGCTCCTAAAAGAGGAAATTATTCTTTTGAATATAAAATGCGTGTGGTAAAGTTATACTTAGAAGGTAATTTTTCATATCAAAGCCTAGCTGACTATCTAAATATGAGCGATAGATCAACAATAAGATTATGGGTAATAAAGTATCTAAGGTATGGGACTAGTGCCTTAAAACCGAAGGTAAAAAGAAAGGATGATAAAGAATGGCTAAATCCAAAAGTGAAAAAAGAAAGTTAGATAATATAGATGAAAAAACGTTAAAAAGAATCGAAGAACTCGAAGCAGAAAATCTTAAACTAAGAATACAGAATGAATTTTTAAAAGCAAAGAGGAGATTATATCTGGAAGAAGAAAAGCAACTTCCGAAGAAATAGCAAGAATGGTATATAATCTCCGAGGATTATTTAAATTAAAAGATATTCTTGCTGCTATCAATTTTCCAAAATCAACATATATGTATTGGCAAAAGAGATTTAACAGAAAAAATAAAGACCAGGAAATAGAACAGTTAATATTAGAAATTAGAGCTCAGCATAAAGACTATGGATATAAACGTATACATCGGGAACTTAGAAAAACTATGGTTGTTAACATAAAAAAAGTACATAGAATAGTAAAAAAATTAGGTCTACAGGTAAAATCCTTTTCAAGAAAAAGTCGTAAATATAACTCATATAAAGGTAATGTAGGTAAAACTGCAAAGAATAGATTTAGACAGAAATTTTATACAAGTGTTCCTCATCAAAAGATAGCAACTGATACTTCAGAGTTTAAGTATTATGAAAAAGGAAAAAATGGCGAAGCTATAGTAAAAAAACTCTATCTTGATGCGTTTATGGATATGTATAATAGTGAAATATTAAGTTTTAGTATATCCGAAAGACCAACTGCAAATAATGTAATGTCTGCTCTAAATAAAGCTATAGAAGTGACATCCGATTGTAAGTATAGAAGAACATTTCACTCAGATCAAGGTTGGGCATATCAGATGCATTTATATAGAAATAAGTTAAAAGAAGAACGAATTTTTCAAAGTATGTCCAGAAAAGGAAACTGCCTTGATAATGCTGTTATGGAGAACTTTTTTGGTATATTGAAACAAGAAATTTATTATGGATATGTATATAATGGCTATAACGAACTCAAATTGGCTATTGAAAATTATATAAAATATTATAATGAGCAAAGAATTAAAGAGAAACTAGGATGGATGAGTCCTGTTCAATACAGGCTTAGCCTCTTGGCTGCATAAAAAATGCGTAACAGACAAAATCTGTTAC
>URRU01000087.1 GCA_900550335.1 uncultured Clostridium sp.
AGTTATACTGACTTTTATCTTTATATTAACTTAAGTTATTTTTATAAAAAATACCCCAAAACACCTTCAAAGCATTGAAATTACTTACTCAGAGGCTATTTCTAATCTTCTCTTCCGTCTTCTGTATAGCCTTGCATTTATTTCGTATCCTATAACAATCACCCAACTACTGAAATACAGCCATGTAAGTAGTACTATTATCTCCCGGAAGCTTCCATATATGGCACTATAGTTAGAAAAGTTATTAGTATAGTATGAATATAAATAAGACATAAGGAACCATCCAAAAGTTGCAAAGATTGCTCCAGGTGCTACTCTTTTTGAAGATAGATTTATATTAGGTGTATACTTATATAATAAAGTAAACACTATTATTGTTGTAATTGTACCAACAGCATATCTGGTTATGTTCCAGAGGTTAAAGAACACCTTATCAAATCCCAAATAGCCAAATATTACAATACCTATCTTTTCACCATAAACCAGTAATATCATAGATGTAAATATAAGTACTAAAAGCATAAGAGTAAATATCATAGATATCATCATTACTTTTAAGAAAGATCTCGTTTCTGGTGAATAAAATGCTGTATTCATGCCCTTTATAAGAGCCTTTACTGCTCTAGAAAATGTCCACATTGTCAAACCAAAGCTGACTATCATGTAATGTGTGTTTCTCTTTTCTACAGCAGATTTTATAACCAAGTCAACAAATCCGATAGCTTTAACAGGCACAACCTGCTCTATCATATCGACATATTTTGTAATCTGCAGAATAGGAACATAGGCTACTATAGATACTGTAAACATTAAAAATGGAAATATCGACATCGTAAGGAAAAATGCAACCTCAGCAGCCTTTGAACTCAGTCTACTGTAATTTATTTTTCCAAACAGATGATTTATTTTCTTTCTATCTAACATAGATGCTCTCTCCATTCAGTTTTAAACTAAATTTGTAATAAATATACATCTACTTCACAGATTCCCGTATATTTAAAACAACTTTTTTTATTTTTTCTAATTTTTCTGTTGCTTTTTCTTCTGTACAATCAGAAACAGCAAAATAGAATTTTAATTTAGGCTCTGTTCCAGAAGGTCTTATCGCAAGCCAATCGCCATCTTCGAATATATATTTCAGTACATTAGCTTTTGGATATTCCTCTACACCCTTTGCAAAATCTAGTTTTTCTTTTATATCTAATCCTTCTATTGTGTTTTCATATCTAAATTTATTTATTATTCTCTGTATTTTTTCTAAGCCATCTTTGCCCTTAAGAGTCATAGATACATTTTCTTCAATGTAGTATCCATATTTTTTATATGTATTTTGTAGGGCTTCGTATAAGCTTATTCCATTCTTATTATAGTATGCAGCCATTTCCGCTATTAAAAGAGATGTCGATACCCCATCCTTATCTCTAACATGTGTTCCTGGCAAATATCCATAACTTTCTTCATATCCAAATATATATTCCTTATCAACACCTTCTTCAAAGGATTTTATCTTATCACCTATAAATTTAAACCCTGTTAATACGTTTATTACCTCAACACCGTTTTTTCTAGCTATATCAGCACCAAATTCAGAAGTAACTATTGATTTTATTATTGCAGAATTATCCTTTAAAATCCCCTTCTCTTTTCTAGACTCTATAACGTACTGCACTAATAAACCACCAATCTGATTTCCAGTAAGCAGTTTATAATCTCCGTTTACATCTTTTACAGCAACTCCTACTCTATCACAGTCTGGATCTGTTGCAATTAGTAAATCAGCTCCCCTTTTTCTAGCAAGCTCTATTCCTCTAGTAAGTGCCTTTTTTTCTTCAGGATTTGGGTATTCTATACCAGCAAAATCTGGATCTGGTTTTTCTTCTTCAGGTACTATCTCAACATTTTCAAATCCAACTTCATTTAAAACTGATTTTACAACCCTAGAACCTGTTCCACAAAGAGGCGTGTATACTATTTTAAAATCTTTTCCTACCTCATCGATAACATCCTGTCTTACAGTCATATTTTTTATAGTTTCTATAAACTCTCTATCCTGTTTATCCGTTAATATTTCAATCAAATTAGATTTTTCATCTGTATATTCAGGAATGATGTTATAATCTTCAACAGAATTTACTTCTTCTGTTATCATATCGGCATATTTAGGCATAAACTGAGCTCCATCTTCTCCATATACCTTGTATCCATTATATTCAGATGGATTGTGGCTAGCTGTAATAACAACTCCTGCTGCACAATTTAGACTTCTAACAGCAAAAGAGAGTTCTGGTGTTGTTCTTAAATCTTCAAATATATATGCTTTTATATCACATGCTGCAAGTGTTTTAGCTGTTTCTAAGCAAAATTCTCTTGATTTATGTCTATTATCATGAGCAATTACAACGCCTCTTTTAGCTGCGTTTTCTACATTTTTTAGAATATATCTAGCTAATCCAAATGTAGCCCTTCTAACAGTATATATATTCATTCTATTTGTCCCAGCTGCTATAATACCTCTTAGTCCCGCTGTTCCAAATTCTAAGTCTTTATAAAATCTATCCTCTATTTCTTTTTCATCATCTTTTATATTTATAAGTTCGGCCTTTGTAAAATCATCAAAGTATTTATTTCCCAGCCAATTCTCATAAACTTCATTATACTTCATAATCGCCTCCAAAATAAATTTCTATTTTATACCCATTATTTCTCTAAAGTCCATTATACCTGTCGTTACTTCACTTCTATCAAAATCTGCTTCTTTTAACTCATCATCAGATTTTTCCATAACCATAGTATAAAACTCTATAGCTATATACGGTAAATTTTCTGTTGGGTTATTTTCTGCCCTATCAAAAAGAAACTCCTCAGCTTCATTTATTTTATTTTCAAAAACCAATCTTTTTAAAGTTATAAGGAAAATCTCCTCATCTGGATTATATACAACATCCATATCTACATAATCACTATACTTTTTACCAAGCAACATTTTTGCTATCTGTTTCTTTATAGTATTTATAACTTCATCTATTATCGGCATTTTTATCACCTCATTTTTCTATTATAAAAGATAAAGTTGACTGCATAACGCAATCAACTTTTTTCTTCTTTTTATTATATTGTAACTTTTATCTGTTCCTTAGTCTATATATTTTTTAATTTTGACTAGTACAACTAATTTTATAATACTTATTCTTTAAGTTATTGAGACATTTTAGTCAACTGATTTTAAAGATTCAACCATTTCTACCTTCTTTAATTTTTTGTTCATTACTAAGTTTACTATTACACCCATAACTATAGTAAGAATAAATGATGCTACATAACTAAGCGGATTTATAAGTCGTCCAAACATCATATTTTCCACCTCGACTGTTACCATTATAAACTGGTGTAAAATAGTACCTAATCCAAGTCCTACAAATGCTCCAATCAGTGTTAATATAACATTTTCTCTATAAATATAAGCTGAAACCTCTTTATCGTAGAATCCTAATACTTTTATAGTAGCTATTTCTCTTATTCTTTCTGAAATATTTACATTACTTAAATTGTAAAGTACTACAAAAGCCAATGACCCGGCAGACACTATCATAAGAAGAACTACATAATTTAATGATTTTATAGTATCTGAGAATCCATCTTTGATTCCTGTTGTAAATACAGTTCCATTAGCACAAGTATTATCTATTATTTTACTTGCCATTTTTTCTTCACCTACTGTTATGCTATCATCTAATATACCGTATATTCTATTACTTTCTGCTCTTCTATTGAATAATTTTTCGTAATAGTCATTAGTCATATAGATATAATGATTTACATAATTTTCAGTTATTCCTGATATAACCGCCTCTGCGCTTACATCATTTTCGTTTAATATTTTTACTTTATCTCCTACTTTTGCACCTATATTTCTAGCTGCTTTTTCTGAGATAACAATTCCATTATCACCTAAATTAATAGGCTCATGAGTTTTTCTATCTCTTAAAGTAATAAATTCTTTAAATGTATTTTTATTTTCTGGAATTACAACTGTAACTTCCTTTTCTTTATTATTTATCATTACTTTTGCATTCTGATTATTGAACATAGCTATTTCCTTAACGCCCTTTTCAGCAGAAACAAATGATTTTAGCTTGTTTATTTCTTCTGTTTTTTCATCAGAATTATAGCTTACAGTCATACTGTATTTGTTTAATTCTCCAAACTGGACATCGACTATCATCTGTATTGAATCTCTTATTCCAAATCCTGTAAGTAAAAGAGCTGTACATCCTGATATACCTAAAACTGTCATCAAGAATCTCTTCTTATATCTGAATATATTTCTAAGAGTTACTTTCCAAATAAATCCTATCTTATTCCAGATAAATCCAAATCTTTCTAATAAAATTCTCTTACCATTTTTAGGTGCTTTAGGTCTCATTAATATAGCTGGTGCCTCTATTAATTCTTTTCTACAAGCTGCAAATGCTGTAAACGATGTTACAAATATAGATGCAGCAATAGATAAAACTGTTATAAATAAGTCTGTTCTTAGCTCAACTTTAGGCACTGTGTACATAATTGCATAGGCATTATATATTATTGTAGGGAATGCAGTATATCCAACTATCAATCCTATTACCGATCCTATTGCACTAGCAGACATAGCATAAACTATGTACTTCTTGGCAATCATTCCAGGAGTATATCCTAATGCCTTTAATGTACCAATGTTTATTCTCTGCTCATCTACCATTCTTGTCATAGTTGTAAGAGCCACAAGAGCTGCAACTAGTACAAAGAATACTGGGAATATCCCCGCCAATGCATCTATACTATCCGCACAACCTGCATATTCAGCAGAAGAATACTGTTTATCTCTATTTAAAACATACCATTCTGGCTTTTCAATTTTCTTTATTTCATCTTCAGCTTCTTTTAAATCCTTTTCAGCTTTTTTAAATTCATCTTTTGCCTCATTTTTTGCTTTTTCTAGGTCTTTTTCACTATCTTTTAATTTCTTTTCATTTTTAACTATTTCATTTTCAGCCTTTTTAAATTCTTTTTCGGCCTTTTCTTCCATAGTATATAGTTTAGACCTTTCAGTTTTTATTTTTCTCTGATTTCTATTTAACTCTGATTTTGTCCGAGCTAATTTTTTTTCTGCAGAACTTAACTTATTTTTTATACTCTGAATCTGAGCATATCCAGCATTATATTGAGACTCTAATGCAGATAAATTTTCTTTATACTTTGAAATGCTCCGTTTTAAACTAGCTTTTTCATCTTCTGATAATTCTGGATTACTCAACTGGCTTTCCAACCCAGAAATACTTGATTTTAATGAATTTATATTGCTTTTTAATGGTGCTAGTTTATTCTCAGCAGCATTTATTTGTGAGTTTGCCTGCTGTTTTTTTGATTCAAAATCTCTTTTCGCAGCTTCGTATTGTTTTCTTCCTTTTTTTAATGTAACTTCTGCATTGTCTAATTGTTTAAATCCATCTTTTATCTGTTTTCTAACTTTTATTTTATTATCTTTTAATTCTTCTTTTCCTTCTTTTATCTTTTGTTTACCATCTTTTAATTCTTTTTCAGCCTTTTTTATTTTATCTTCTGTTTCTTTTTTCTTATCATTATATTCTCTTTTAGCATCATTTAATTCATCTGTTGCTTCTCCAACAACTTCATCATATCTATGCTCAATTCTTTCATCTGTTATATCATCAATTTGATCCTCTGCTTTTTTGACAGTATCTTTATAATCTTGATAGAATGATGTTTTTTCCTTTGCTCCCTTCGCTGTTATATACATTTCTGTATATGCTTCTGTTTTGAAGTCCTTTTGAGGAACCATCATCACTCCATCGACACTACCAGAGCCTATTGATGAGTTTCCAAATTCATAAGATAGATAATAAGGTGTATCTACCAAACCAACTATCTTGTAGCTATCTGTTTTTAAATCATCACTTAACTTTTCGTCAGTTCCAGATTTTATTTTTAAAGTTTTTCCTATTTTTAAGTTGAGATGGTCGTATTTCGGCTTTAATACAACACATTCACCAGAGTTTTTAGGTAATCTACCTTTTATAAGTTTTACTCTATTTACATAGTCTTTATTGCTATCTGATAAATCATCTGTTGGCAATGCATGTACTTTTAATACTCTATCCTGATCTTTTACATTTGTTATAACATCCATAGAATATGTAGGAAATACACCTTCTACATTATCCAAATTTTTTATAGCTTTTACATCATCATCAGTTAATCCTAATGTAGATATAACTTCTACATCCATAAAATTATACTTATCATAATAATCATCAACTGTATTTCTCATTACCATTGGAGATACTTTTATTCCAGAAAAGAATGCAACACCTAAAGCCACTATTAGCATTATTGAAAAATATCTTCCCTTAGATTTTAAAATATCTCTTAACGTATCTTTATTAAGTGCCTTTTTCATTACCATTCAATCCTTTCTATTGGAACAGGATTTTCATTTGTAGTAATACTTTCAATCATTCCATTTTTAACTTTTATTACTTTATCCCCCATAGGAGTTATTGCCGAGTTGTGGGTGATAATGATAACCGTCATTCCCATTTCTCTACAAGTTCTCTGTAATAGTTTTAGTATTGCCTTACCTGTATTATAGTCTAGAGCTCCAGTAGGTTCATCGCAAAGTAGTAGCTTAGGATTTTTTGCAAGTGCTCTAGCTATTGCAACCCTCTGCTGCTCTCCACCTGATAATTGTGCTGGAAAGTTTGCTTTTCTATCTTCAAGCCCAACTTCTTTCATTATTTCGTCTATATCAAGAGGATTTTTACATATTTGAGTAGCAAGTTCAACATTTTCTTTAGCTGTAAGATTCTGTACTAAATTATAAAACTGAAAAACAAAGCCAATGTCATATCTTCTATATGTTATTAAATCTCTATCATTGTAATTATCTATTCTCTTTCCATCTACAATAATTTGACCCGATGTAGCTGTGTCCATCCCTCCTAAAATATTTAAAATTGTACTTTTACCAGCTCCACTTGCTCCAACAATTATAACGCATTCCCCTTTATCAACAGAGAAATTTACACCATTTAGAGCTGCTATCTCTACTTCACC
>URRU01000088.1 GCA_900550335.1 uncultured Clostridium sp.
ATTAAAAAAATTAAGTGAGAAAACAAAAAATGATCCAGGTCAAAAAGAATTTATAATAAATATTTTAAGATTTAAAGGTCATAATATAAATATAGAAAATAATTTGATGGAGGTGATCGTTATAAAAAAAATATATATAGTTTCTACATATACTGGAACAGTGCTTGCCCATTTAATAAGGACGATCACTAGAAAGCCATATTCACATATTTCTATTTCACTTGATGATAGTTTAGATACTATGTACGCTTTTGGAAGGATAAATCCTAAGAATCCTTTAATAGCTGGATTTGTTGAAGAAGGAATAGACAAGGGTCTATATGAGATAAAAAAGAATACTATATGTAGAGTATATTCTCTTGAAATAACTGATGATGAATTTGAAAAGCTTAAAACTAATATAAATCAGGTTAAATCAATTAGGACTCTTTATAGCTATGATTTACTTTCTTTAATAGCTATTCCTCTTGGTCTAAATAGACATCCTGATTTTGGTTATGTTTGTTCGACTTTTGCTGCAGACATGCTAAATAAAAGTGGAATAAATTTATTTGATAAACCTTTCAATTTTGTTCAACCTAATGATTTTTACAACCTTAAAGGTTTAAATTTAGAATACGAAGGTTTATTGAGAGAATACAACAAATATAGATTTAAATATAAACTTAATACAGTTTAATTTTATTGAGAAGTGTCTAAAAGACACTTCTTTTTTATTTTTTAATATTTACAATCATTTACAATTTACTACAAATTAAAAGAAAACATATATTTTTAAATTATTTATGTTATATTAAAATAAAAAAGGTCTTTTTATCAGAGTTGCAAAAAACAATCTACAACTACGATAATTGTATTTATAAATATATAATCTTTTTATTTATCGGGAGGTTTTGATGTCTAAAAAATTAATTTATTTTTTTAAAAATTTATATACAGCGTTATTTCCTATTATAATTTTTGTTTTTTCATATATGTATAGAATTGCTCTAAATGCATTTCAACATATGGAAAGTAATTTCCACATTTTCTTGGGAATTGCCTATGCACTTTGCTTCTTATTATTTTTATCAATTATTGTTTTGAGCAATAAATCAATAAGCATCGTATCAGTTATAACAGGAATACTACTTGCAATTATTTTATTAATACCTTATATTATGCCTTTTTCGGTAGTAAATAGCTTTTATACAACACCTCTTTTGATTTTTAATATGTTGTTTGTATGTATTGCTATTTATATATTTTTCTTTATGATTAGAAAATCCAACAGTGATTTCTAATATATTATTTTTAAGGAGATGATTTTATGAGATTTAAAAAATCCGCATCAATACTTCTTTCTGCAGCTCTTGTTTTAGGTGCAATTGCTATAAACCCTACTACATCTGAGGCTGCAACAACTGCCCAAATATTAGCTGGTTCAAATAGACATAGTACAGCTATACAGGTCAGCAAAAAAGGATGGAGTTCTGCTGAAAATGTAGTACTTGTCAACGACTCTGCAATAGCAGATGCACTAGCTGCAACACCTCTAGCAGAAGAATTAAATGCACCAATACTACTTACTGGCAAAGGTAAGTTAAACAGAGAAACAAAATCTGAAATATCAAGATTAGGTGCAAAAAATGTTTATCTTATCGGTGGTAAATCTGTACTATCTGATGATTTAACATCTGAAATTAAAGGAAATACATATAGAATCTCAGGAAATAGTAGAGAAGAAACTGCACTTGCTATTGCCAAAAAAATTCAGGAATTAAAACCTATAAAATCAATTGCTGTTGTAAATGGTAAAACTGGACTTGCAGATGCAGTAAGTATAGCCGCTGTAGCAGCAGAAAAAGATATGGCTATAATTCTTTCAAATGCAAAATCAGGTGTTCAAGATTCTGCCGATTTTATCAATTCTATAGGTGTTGAAAAATCATATATTATAGGTGGAAATAAAGCCGTTTCAAATTCAGTAATGGCAACACTTCCTGGAGCTGAAAGAGTAAGTGGATCAAATAGAAATGATACAAATGCAAAGGTAATAGAAAAATTCTATCCTAATGCAAGTTTAAATAATTTATATGTAGCTAAAAATGGTTCAAAGGGAGAAGGTCATTTAATAGATGCCCTTGCAGTTGGTGTTTTAGCTGCGAAAAACAATTCTCCAGTTTTAATAGTTTCTAATAGTTTGAGTAATAGCCAGAGAAATGTTGTAAAAACTAAAAATATGAGTGTTATTACTAGAGTCGGTGGAAACGGAAACGAAAATGCATTTGAAGAAATAAAAGTGCTTAAAGGTATGAAACCTGCTGAATTGAAGTTACCTAGTAGTGCAATGGGAATCTGGTATGGTGCATATAAGGCTTATGATGAAAATGGTGAAGAAAATAACTTCTATAGTTATAGAGATATAGCAACTATTTCAAAAGATTATATGACTTTTGCTTCTATTGGTAAATGTAAATATAAAATAACAAAGGTTGATGGAAATAAATACTACTACAATATAGATTATCCTGAAGAATGGGGTGGTCCAGATAAAGAAATGTTAGTTTTAAACAATAATTCTGTAACTTTCTATTACATGGAAAATGGAAAATATATAAAAGGTAATACTTTATCAAGAACATTAACACTTCCAAATTATGTTTATAGAAATTATTATAGAGGCAATAAGGCTAGCATGAGTATAGATAAGAAATATATTAAAATATTTGGTAAAAAATATAGTTATACTACACACTGCTTTAGATATCCTGGTTATAATGATTTCATCTTAAAATCAAAAGACAATGGAAAAACAATATACTTCTATGTTCATCAGTGGGGAAATAAAGTAGCTGTATACTATGCATACGAAAAAGACTTCCATAATCTTTCTCCTGAAATAAGTAAATGGAAAGGTATAGCTAATTTTGCTGTGGATCCTTGTCCTGTAGATATACTTGGAGGCGTAGACCATATTCTTCCTGGGATGAGAGTATAATTATAAAATTTCAATAAATAAGGGGTTTTCGCATTAACGCTAGTTAATGTGATAGCCCCTTTTCCATTCTTTAAGTAGATAAATGATTGCTGTTGCAATATTTTACAATGGCCTTTAATTGAGTAATCACAAATTAATTTGCATCGACAATTCCGCAAGCGCCCCATACCTTTAAATATTTTTCAATAATAATTTGGGCGCTGAGGACTGGAGAGCAAATAATTGTGATTACTCAATTATAAAAAGGTCATTGCTTAACCGCAACAGTCTACTTTTATTTCCTATAATATTTTTTCTAAGTAAGTAGCAATCCCATCGTCTGCTATAGCATCAGTAAACTCATTTGCTACCTCTTTAAGCTCTGGTACTGCATTTCTCATAGCTATCCCATGAGCTGCGGTCTGTATCATCTCTATATCGTTTCTTCCGTCTCCAAAAGCATAAGAATCTTTTAATTCTACACCTTCAAGTTCTATAGTCTTTAAAAGACCTGTTCCCTTAGAATTTTTCACAGGATACATTTCATATACTTCACCTGGATAATTTTTAAAACAATTAAATTCTCCCTGATCTAATGATTCACAGTATTTGCATCCTTCTTCATCTGCTGGGAACATCTCTATCTTAAATACATCTACATCATCTAAATCAAAATTAAACTCTAAAAAATCTCTAGTTACTCCATATTCTTTATAGTATTCTAATATTCTAGTAAAATCTTCTTTTAAATAGCTGTATTTTGGTCCCTGTAAACAGTAGTCTATATTTAATCTTTCACAGTTTGAAACTACTTCCTTAACAAGTTCTTTGTCTATTCCACTAAAGAATTTTGTTTCATCGTTTATTAAAACCTGAGCTCCATTCCCTAATACAAATCCATCAAATCCAAATTCTAATAGCTCTTTATTTAAAAAAGCATAAGGTCTACCACTAGATACAAATGCTACGTTTCCAGCTTTCTGAAAATCTTTTATAGCTTTTTTTACTCTATCACTTATATCCATAATTCCTATTGTACAATCTATTAACGTTCCATCTACATCAAAAAATGCCGCTTTTTTCATATAATTTCTCCCCTCTAAAAAGTATTTAATCCCTATCTTATTCTTAACTATGAAAAACTCATAAGTCAAACCTTTTCCTAATTTGTATAAACTAAAAGCAGCCTGTAAAATACAGACTGCTTTTTATGTTAATCAATTATTATTTGTTTGATTCTTCAACAGCAACTGCTACTGCAACTGTTGCACCAACCATTGGGTTGTTACCCATTCCTATAAGACCCATCATTTCAACATGAGCTGGAACTGATGAAGATCCTGCGAACTGAGCATCAGAATGCATTCTTCCCATAGTATCTGTCATACCGTAAGAAGCTGGTCCTGCTCCCATGTTGTCTGGGTGAAGAGTTCTACCTGTTCCACCACCTGAAGCAACTGAGAAGTATTTTTTACCCTGTTCTATACATTCTTTTTTGTATGTTCCTGCAACTGGATGCTGGAATCTTGTTGGGTTAGTTGAGTTACCTGTTATAGATACGTCAACACCTTCATGATGCATTATAGCAACACCTTCTCTAACATCATCAGAACCATAGCATTTAACTTTAGCTCTGTCTCCGTTTGAGAATGGAGTTTCTTTTACTATTGTTAATTCACTTGTGTAATAGTCGAACTGAGTCTGAACATAAGTGAATCCGTTTATTCTAGATATTATGTAAGCAGCGTCTTTTCCAAGACCGTTTAATATAACTCTTAGAGGTTTTTTTCTAACTTTGTTAGCTTTTTCAGCTATTTTTATAGCTCCTTCTGCTGCTGCGAAACTTTCGTGTCCAGCTAGGAATGCGAAACATTCAGTTTCTTCTCTTAATAACATTCCACCTAAGTTACCATGTCCTAAACCAACTTTTCTGTTGTCAGCAACAGAACCTGGTATACAGAATGCCTGAAGTCCTTCACCTATAGCTTCAGCTGCATCTGCTGCTTTTGTGCATCCTTTTTTAAGAGCTATTGCAGCACCTAAAGTGTATGCCCAACCTGCATTTTCGAATGCTATAGCCTGAGTTTCTTTTACTATTTCATATGGATCAAATCCTTTACTTTTGCAAAGTTCTCTACAATCTTCTAAAGTTCCTAATTCGTATTTTTCTAGAACTGGAGTTATCTGGTTTATTCTTCTTTCATAACTTTCAAATAATGCCATTATTTTCACCTTCCTTATAGATATTATTCGTGTCTTGGGTCTACGTATTTAACAGCGTCGTTAAATCTTCCGTAAGTAGCTTTTGCAGCTTCCATAGCTTCGTTAGCGTCTTTTCCGCCTTTTATCATTTCCATCATTCTTCCTAGGTTAACGAATTCGTATCCTATTATTTCGTCATTTTCGTCAAGACCTACTCTTGTTACATAACCTTCAGCCATTTCAAGGTATCTTGGTCCTTTAGCTAATGTTCCGTACATAGTACCAACCTGGCTTCTTAGACCTTTTCCTAAATCCTCAAGACCTGCACCTACTGGAAGTCCACCTTCAGAGAAAGCAGTCTGGCTTCTTCCGTATACTATCTGTAAGAATATTTCTCTCATTGCAGTGTTTATAGCATCACATACAAGGTCAGTATTTAATGCTTCTAATATAGTTTTTCCTGGTAATATTTCAGATGCCATAGCTGCTGAATGAGTCATTCCTGAACATCCTATTGTTTCAACTAATGCTTCCTGTATTATACCATCTTTAACGTTTAGAGTTAATTTACAAGCACCCTGCTGTGGAGCACACCAACCTATACCGTGAGTTAATCCACTTATATCAGTTACTTCTTTAACTTTTACCCATTTTCCTTCTTCTGGAATTGGAGCTGGACCGTGGTTTGGTCCTTTTTTTATTGTACACATATTATTAACTTCAGCTGAATAAATCATAAAATTCTCCTCCTTATTTTTATTTTTTTTATTCAGATTGCATATCATTTTAACCTATATTATATGCGTTTAAAAAATATCAATAGCTACACTAAAAATTTTTTTATTTCCTTTTTATCCCCTGCTATTTCTAGTTTTTTAAACGTCTTTCATGATTAATATTATCACAAAATACAGCTTTTAAAAAGCATAATTTTTAACAGAATATTAAAATTTAGCCACTTTTTCGCTTTATTTTTTAGATTTCACCCTCATTATTGAAATCAAAAAACACTCAAAAAGACATCTAAGCTTTGAAAATAAAGTTTTCCTATAGCTCTTTATTTTTAATATCCATATACTTTTTTACAATAACTCTATTCAAAAATTTTTTATTTTTTTGTAAAAAAAAGATAGCTCCTCTTTGGAACTATCTCTTTTATGTTGGGTTTTTTATGAAAAGCAGCATCTATTTTCTACATTTATAATAGACATTCATTTTATTAGTCTTCATCGCAATCGTCGAAGTCATCTTGGTCGTCGTGATCATGTTTATCATCATCATATTTATCATCATCGTATATTACGTCATTATTTGGTTTGTTTTGGCTATTATTCTGATTACTGTTCTGATTGTTGTTTTGATTACCCTGATTACTAGAATTATTATTATTCTGATTTACCATGTATTCTTTGTCAAAATCAGTTATATTTCCATCTAATGAATCTACTTCTATTTCATATACTTCATTTCCCTTTTTAACTATAGCTTTATACTCTCTATCTCTTTCATCTAAGTATATTTTTTCTATTTTTCCATTAGGTATTTTATTAAGCATTATTTTTTCAGCATCTGCCTGAGATATTGTTTTTCCATCTTCCTGAGTTGCTGCAAATGATAATCCACTTATTAATAAAACTCCTGCTAATCCTAATACTAAACTTCTCTTTGTCATTTTCTTTTCCTCCCTTTACATTTATAGAATATTCTATGTAAGTTTGCTTTCTTTTTTCTTTTCACTATACAATACAGAGGGAGGTTTTATTTTGGGGAAGTTTTTGAGATATTTTTTTAAATTTTTATCAAATTTTATTTATAATATCTGTATTCACTATCTTTATATTTTGGATATTTTTCTAGAGTACATAAATCTTCTACATTTAATATTTTTCTATAAAAAATA
>URRU01000089.1 GCA_900550335.1 uncultured Clostridium sp.
AAATAAATATTTAATACCGGTTTATTTTATTCTAGTCTGCATTTTTAGCCATTTTTGTAAGAATAACCACATTTCCATATTCAGAACTTATAAATCCACCAGTAGAATATACTAACTCAGTAGATTTTTCTGATTTTATTTTTATATTTCCTTCAATTATTTCGGCTGTAAATGGACGTCTATTTTTTAAAATCTGTCTTTCTCCTCCAGTTGTTTTTACTATGACAGAATCTATATCTCCATCATAGAAAGTTTTATTTGGAGTAATTATTTTTAAATGTAATGAATTTTCCATTCCTCCACCTGCTTTCACCGATTAAATTCGATTATGCATTCTGCACTCTAGCAGTTACATCATCTATTGTTCCAGCAAATAAGAATGCTGATTCAGGAATGTCATCGTGTTTTCCATCTAATATTTCTCTGAATCCTCTAACTGTTTCCTTTATTGGAACATATTTACCTTCTTTTCCAGTAAACTGCTCAGCAACAGCAAATGGCTGAGAAAGGAATTTCTGTATCTTTCTAGCTCTTGCAACAGTTAATTTATCTTCATCTGATAATTCATCCATACCTAATATGGCTATTATATCCTGAAGTTCTCTATATCTCTGAAGTATAGACTGAACTTCCCTAGCTGTTTTGTAGTGTTCTTCTCCAACTATTTTAGGATCTAGTACTCTAGATGTTGATTCAAGAGGGTCAACTGCAGGATATATACCCTGAGAAGATATCTGTCTTGAAAGAACTGTCTTAGCATCTAGATGTGAGAATGTTGTAGCTGGAGCTGGGTCAGTAAGGTCATCGGCTGGCACGTATACTGCCTGAACTGATGTTATAGAACCATCTTTTGTAGATGTTATTCTTTCCTGTAGAGCACCCATTTCTGTAGCTAGTGTTGGCTGATAACCAACTGCTGAAGGCATACGTCCTAGAAGTGCTGAAACTTCTGAACCTGCCTGGGTAAATCTGAATATATTATCTATGAATAAAAGTACATCCTGATGTTCTTCATCTCTAAAGTGTTCTGCCATTGTAAGACCTGTTAATGCAACTCTCATTCTGGCACCAGGTGGCTCATTCATCTGACCGAATACCATCGCAGTTTTTTCTATAACCCCTGATTCAGTCATTTCCTGATATAAGTCGTTACCCTCTCTTGTTCTTTCTCCAACTCCTGAGAATACTGATATACCACCATGCTGCTTAGCTATATTGTTTATAAGTTCCTGTATTAGTACTGTTTTACCAACACCGGCACCTCCGAATAGACCTATTTTTCCACCTTTTAGATATGGCGCTAAAAGGTCTACTACTTTTATTCCTGTTTCTAGTATTTCTGCATGTGTTTCTAGTTCATCAAAATCTGGAGACTGTCTGTGTATAGGCATTCTTTTTACGCCTTCAAGTTCTCCTTTTCTATCAACTGCATTTCCTAATACGTTGAATACTCTTCCTAGAGTTTCTTTACCTACTGGTACACTTATTGGAGCACCTGTATCTACAGCTACTGCTCCTCTTACCATACCATCTGTAGCATTCATAGATATACATCTAGCAACATCGTCTCCTACGTGCTGTGTAACCTCTGCTACAACTTTATGGCCATCTTTCATTTCTATTTCAATTGCATTAAATAGGTTTGGAAGTTCTCTACCGCTATTAAACTTAACGTCTATTACGGCACCTATTACCTGCACTACTTTACCTTTATTCGCCATCTGATTATGACCTCCTTATTTAAGAGCCTCTGCTCCACCGGCTATTTCTGTTATTTCCCGTGTTATAGATGACTGTCTTGCTCTGTTGTATTCTGCCTCTAATTTATTTAACATTTCATCCGCACTATCTGTTGCAGACTGCATAGCATTTCTTCTAGAAGCCTGCTCAGATGCAAAAGATTCTCTTATTCCATTGTAAACCTGAGATGCTGTGTACTCAGAAATTAGTCTTTTAAATATAGCCTCTGCAGAAGGAAGATACTGTCTTCTAGGTTCTACCTTCTTAGGATTATTTCTTCTTTCTCTTTCGTCTAATTTCTTTTCGTCCTGTTTAAACATTTCAAGCTCTACTGGGAATAATCTTTTTTCTCTTACTGTCTGTACAAGAGCTGATCTAAATTTTGTATATATAAAATATATCTCGTCTATTTCTTTATCTTCGTATAATTGTATAAGATTTTGAGTTATCTCATGCATTTCATCAAATACGCAGTGCTCTGTGCTTTCTATTTTGAAAGGTATTTCAAATCCTTTTTTAGTAAAATACTCACAAGCTTTTTTACCAACAGGAACAACCATATCCTTTTCAAGATTCCGTAGTTCCATTACAGATTTGAATATATTTACATTGTATCCACCAGCAAGACCTCTATCTCCTGCAACAGCTATAAAACATCTTCTTTTAACTTCTCTTTTTTCGACAAATTCTTTACAAGATGATTTTACATCTGCTGCAGTTCTAATCATCATATCGTATAATTCATACGCATATGGTTTTGATCTTTCTGCTTTTTCTCTAGCCTTCATCAATTTAGAAGAAGAAACAAGGTTCATTGCACTAGTTATCTGTCTAGTACTCTCTATACTCGCTTTTCTTCTTTTTATCTCTTTAGTTCCGACTCCTGCCATTTATCTCACCTCTTTTTTAAAGTTTTCTACTAATTCAGTGAGTTCTTTTCCGTAGTCTTCTCCATTAAGAATTTTTTCTTATATAGAAACATAATTCTTTTTCAAAATTATGTATTTCATTTATCTCTACATCGTCGAATAATCCATTAAGTACAGAATAAACTGTCACTACCTGTTCTTCTACTGGTAATGGTTTATGTTCATCCTGTTTTAGTATTTCTACTATTCTTTCACCCTGTTCTAGTCTAGCCTTAGTATCTGCATCTAAGTCTGAACCAAACTGAGAGAAAGCTGCTAATTCTCTATACTGAGAATAAGCTAGTTTTAATTCTGATGCTAATTTCTTCATAGATTTTATCTGGGCTGCCCCACCAACTCTCGAAACTGATATACCAGGGTCAACCGCTGGTCTTATTCCTGAGTGGAATAATTCAGGTTGAAGATATATCTGTCCATCTGTTATAGATATTACGTTTGTTGGTATGTATGAAGAAACATCACCTTCCTGAGTTTCTATGACTGGTATTGCAGTCATTGAACCTCCACCAAGCTCATCTGAAAGTTTTGCAGATCTTTCAAGAAGTCTTGAATGAAGATAGAATACATCCCCAGGATAAGCTTCACGTCCTGGTGGTCTTCTTAATAATAAAGACATTTCTCTATAAGCAACCGCATGTTTACTTAAATCATCGTATATTATTAATACATCTTTTCCCTGATACATAAATTCTTCACCCATTGCAGTACCTGCATAAGGTGCTAAGTACTGTAGTGGTGCTGATTCTGATGCTGTAGCAGATACTACTATTGTATAGTCCATTGCCCCATAATCTCTTAGTGAGCTAACTAACTGCGCAACAGTAGATTTTTTCTGTCCTATAGCAACATATATACAGATTATATCTTTACCTTTCTGGTTAAGTATTGTATCAGTAAGTATAGATGTTTTACCTGTCTGTTTATCACCTATTACAAGTTCCCTCTGTCCTTTACCTATTGGAACCATTGCATCTATTGCCTTTATACCAGTCTGAAGTGGCTGATATACAGATCTTCTATCCATTATTCCTGGAGCCTCTGCTTCTATAGGTCTTGTTTTATCAGTTTTTATGCTTCCTCTTCCGTCTATTGGATTACCTAGAGGATCCACAACTCTACCTATTAGAGCATCTCCTACTGGAACTTCAACTATTTTTCCAGTTCTTTTAACTATATCATCTTCTTTTATTCCCTCTTCATCTCCAAGAAGAACTGCCCCGACAGTTTCTTTCTCTAGATTTAGAGCCATCCCATATACGCCTCCTGGGAATTCAAGAAGTTCGCCAGCCATTACATCATCAAGTCCGTAAATACTCGCTATATTATCACCTACGTTGAATATTTTTCCTGTATCAGATAGCTCGACTCTGTTATCGTAGTCTTTTATCTGCCGTCTGATTATCGAACTTATTTCTTCAGGATTTAAACCCATATTCTCACCGCCGTTTCCTTATATCATTTTAGACAGTTCTTTTTTAAGTCCGTTTATTCTACTTCTTACAGTACCGTCTATTTCCTTGTTTCCAATCTTTATAAAGACTCCTCCCATTAGAGATTCGTCTATTTTATTTTCTAACTTAACAACTCTACTAAATTTCTTAGACATCTTAGCTTCTAGCTCTTTTATCTCTTCATCAGATAATGCAACTACACTATAGACTGTTCCTTTTTCTAGAGTTTTCTTGTCGTTTACTAATTTAACAAATCTGTGGTATACATCATCTATATATCTAATTTTTTTTCTATCTATTAGAACCTTTAAAAAATTTATAAGGTATATATCAGTTGTATCAGAAAAGATTTTTTCGAGAATAGCCTTTTTATCATCGGCTAATATAAAAGGTGTTTTTAATACATCCGAAAGATCCTTATTTTCTTTGATAGTTTTTACAACTTCTGAAAACTGAGATAAAACCTCGTCTGTAGTTTCAGTTTCCTCAGCTACATCAAACATAGCTTTTGCATATATTGGAGCTGATTCATCTATCATACTATGTCTCCTGTTCTATCTATAAATTCGTCTATCAGTTCCTTATGTTTATCCTTGTCTATTTCTTTTTCTATTACTTTAGACGCTGCAAGGATAACAAGATCTGACATCTCGTCCTTCATATCGTTCATAGCCTGGATTCTTTCTTCCTCTATTTCTCGTTTTGCTCTTTCCTTAATTATCTCAGCATCTTTCTTAGCGTCATCTTTAATCATATAAGATTTTTCTTTTGCCGCTTCTACTGCTGAATTTATTATATTTCTTCCTTCTTCTTCTGCTTTTCCAACTTTTTCTTCGTATTCTTTCTTGAAGGCTTCTCCTTCTTCTCTTATCTTCTTACCTTCCTGTATATCCATTGCTATATCTTCTTCTCTAGCTTTTATAACAGCCATAACCGGTTTAAATAAGAGATGTTTAAGTATTAGAAAGATTACAACCGCATTAGCTAGCTGGAAAAAGTATTCATACGTTAATGTAACTAACGGTTTTAATTCCATACTCTATCCCTCCTTTCTGTGAATATCATCACAGTATAACACGTTCTTTCCGTCCTATAACCAAGGATTAACGAATATAAGAATTATCGCTATTATAAGTCCGTATATAGCTGTTGATTCTGCTATGGCAGCCCCAACTATGAATGAAGACATTATTTCACTCTTAGCTTCTGGCTGATTACCAACTGCTTCTGCTAGTTTACCTGCTGCGTAACCCTGTCCTAAACCTGCTCCTATACCTGTAAATACTGCTATACCTGCTCCTATTGCTGATCCTGCAACTGCTATTGCTGTAGCCATATCCATAATAATTTCCTCCTTTGGCCTCTTGCCCTATAAATTTTCTTTTGATTTTATTTTTTAATATTATTTATATTAATTTTGATTTTTGCCTTTAAAATTTTATTTTGATTTTGCTAATTTTTTAGCTTCTCTTTTTTTAAGTAGACTAATATCTACCGCGTTGCTTATGAATACCATTGTAAGCATTATAAATATAAATGCCTGAATTGTACCTGCAAATATATCAAAGTATAAATGAAGTGGTACCGGAATTAAAAACTGTGCAAAAGGTATTTTAACTCCAGGAATCAACTCTGAAATAAATGCCATAAGCTTATAGAATAACATCATTATAAGCGTACCACCCATTATGTTACCGAATGGACGGAAACTTAATGAAATAGGTCTTGCTATTTCACCAACTAAATTTATTGGTAGTAGTATTGGTGTAGGTTCTACCATGTCCTTAAAACATGCTCCACCATTGAATCTGATAGATACTGCATATATTAGTATTACTGTTATTGTAGATAGTGCTAATGTAGTATCTAAGTCGACTGTTGGCGACCTGAGACCGATCAATGGAACTAAGTTAGAACACAAGAAGAATAAGAATAAGCTTCCTATATACGGAACTATATTTGGTATTCTCTCTACCAATTCTTTCCCCATTGTCGTCTCGACTAAGTTGTAAAGTTTGAGAACAGCATATTCGAGGAATACCTGTACCTTACTCTCTGGAACCTTCTTTAGATTTCTCGTTAGAAGATAAGACGCTATGGCAAGACCTGCTATTATCAACCAGCTAACTATTACTGTTTCGCTAAGTCTAAACCCATGAATATCTACTAACCATCTTGCCTGAGTATTCATCCATTATGCCTCCTTTCTCGAAAAAATAGCTGTCAACTTCTGTGCCAATAAGACTATTTGTGTACTCAAAAGTCCTAGCGCAGCAGTAACCATACTTAAAAAGTCCAATTTAGCTGCTAGTAGTAAAACTACTGCATATATTGCAAATCTAAGGAAATATCCTCCCGCAAATTTTAATTGAACCATTGTTTTACCTGCTTGATTCACCATATTCTCTGTAGATGATGCAAGCATACAAAAATTAAATATTGAAGCTGCACTTCCTATTACTAGTCCTAGAACAGCTGCAACATCTAAATTCAAAACACTACCCATAATACTACCTCTATCTAGAGATAATTTGGAACATATCAGTAAAGCTATAATAACAACTATGTCAAAAATAATTATTCCTTTTACAACAGCTTTAATCTGACTCTTTACATTTGGGTCCATCAGATCACATCCCTTTTTTGAAATTATTTTTTCATCATATTAATCAATTATACCCTAATAATGGGATAAGTAACACAGTGTATTATTTATTTTTATCCATTTTTTTAAAATAATAAATTAAAATTTTGTTTATTATTAATTTAAACTATTGATTTTTTACAATAAAGCTATCTTTTTTAATTAACTCAATATCTGAATAATTTGAAAGATGCATGATTTTTACCTTTGTATTTTGTATATTTTTAAAAACTAACTCATTATAGAATATT
>URRU01000090.1 GCA_900550335.1 uncultured Clostridium sp.
TTTTTTCATTTTTAAGTTAAAAATTTATTTACCTTTCTTTAAAAACAGTTTTTATTATTTTTATTTTTTTAATACTTAAGCTTATTTTTGTTAATTTTATATACATATAATTCACTCTATAAATAAATTTATTTTTATAGTTTTTTTCTATATCGTTGTACTTTTAAAAGAATTTTCAGAAAAATCTTCATTTCTACTTTTATATTCTAAGTATAACGTAACATTTTTAATTATGTTTTGATTTTTACTTTTTTTAAATATAAATTTATTTTTACTTAAAAAAATGCACAGCTAAAAAATCAAAATATTTCTCAACTGTGCATTATTTTTTTATTTTACTATTTCATTTTTTATTTTTATCCTTCATAAAAGTCATAAAAAATTTTTCTAAATTTATAACTTTTCATCCAAAAATTTTTATTTTAATCGTTAATTAATATCAAAAAAATATTAATCATTAAAAATTTTTATATCCTTTTTTAATGAAAATATGCCAAATAAATCTCTTCGCTTTTCATTAAATTACTTTTAATATCCTCTATTTATATCGACATATTTTTCAGGCTTTCCTGTTTCAATAAAAGCTTTTAAGTTTTTATAAACATTTTCAAAAAGTCTGTCGTTATTTCTGTCAGATACCCAAGAGTTGTGAGGAGTGATTATAAGGTTTTCTACATTCCAAAGACTTCTCTCTTTTGAAAGTGGCTCTTTGTCGAAAACATCAAGTGCAATTCCTCTAAACTTAGGAGCGTACTCTTCTAAATCGTATAAATTTACAAGGTTTCCTCTGCCTAGATTCATAAACACAGATCCTTCTTTCATTATTTCAAACTTATCTCTATTTATCATACCTTCAGTTTCCTTTGTTGAAGGCATAACGGCGATTACAATATCACATTCTCTAAAAATAATATCCATATCCTCTGATTTAAAGCATTTATCGAAGTACTCTACATCTTTCCCAGAAGTATTAACACCCCATACCTCAACACCAAAAGCTTTTAATCTCTTGGCAGTTTCCATGCCGATTCCACCAGTGCCTAAAATACCAGCTCTCTTCCCTACTAATTCTAAAAGGGACATATCCACTTTCCATAGAGACTCGTCCTGATTTTTGAAGAATTTTTTAGAATTCTTGTAGATATTTAACACGTTCATCACTGCAAATTCAGCTATTGGAACGCTATACCCACCACTATTATTTGAAAGGTATATCCCATTTTCTACAAAAACATCCTTAGGAATATGGTCAAATCCTACACTTGCAAGCTGTAGGAATTTTAAATTCTTCATCTGAGAATAATCAAGCCTTGAAGTATAATAATACACATAGGCCACATCAACACTGTTTACCTCAGGAGTATTTTGAAGCTTTCTATCTTCCATAAAAACTATCTCATATCCAAGGTCTTCTATCATTTTCATCTTTTCATCGTCGAATTTTTTAGTAATAAGCAATTTCATAATATCATCCTCAATTTAACCTATATAACATTTCTACAGACTACACAACTACAGTATAAGGTAGCTCTTTTTTCTCATCTGTCTTGTCTATATTGAATAATCTCTTTATCTTATTACCCATTAATTTTGCTCTTGAAACAAACGAAATATGCTCTAGGTCGCTACTAACAAGAGGTACAGACTGTATAACATCTCCGTACTTGTCTATATAATCTAAATAAGCTACAGTAGTTTCCTCGTTTGGTGTAGCATCTATCTTTAAATATCTAACCTTTTCAGTTATCTCTTCATCATTTTTAATAACCCCATAACAATCTCTCTTAGGCTGTAAATCTATATTATCTAAATCTGATATATTGTCTATATTACCTGTTGCAACAGTTTCACCTTTTTTACACATAAGCTTAGTTTCAAAGTGTTCTCCTAAGTTGTAAAGAGCATTTGCAGACCGAACTCTATCCTCTTTACACCAGTTCCCCATAACAACACCTATCATTCTATTGTCTATATCGCTTTTTCCGTCTGAATTCATCTTATCTGTAAACACTAAGCAATATCCAGCTAAATCTGTGTATCCTGTTTTTAATCCATCTACATTTGAATGCATGTGAAGAAGTGGATTTGTATTATAGTAATTGAAATCTCTTGAATGGTCGTGGTCTAACTTACAATCAGTTATTGCCATCGTTTCTTTTTCATAATCATCAAGTAAATTCTTTGTCATAGTTGCTATATCTCTAGCAGTAGAGTGATTCTGTTTTGGATCGCCGTCTTTTTTAGTCCAGTCGTATATAGGTAATCCGTTTGGATTTATGAAGTAAGTATTTTTCATACCTAATTCTTTAGCTTTTGCATTCATTCTATCGACAAAAGCATCCACATCGCCCTTACATACATGAGATGCAATCGCAACAGCACCGTCGTTTGCTGATACAATCATAAGTCCCTTTAAAAGCTCATTGAATCTAACTTTTTCACCTTCTTTAAGGTGCATAGTAGAGCCACTAACTTTTAACATTTTCTTGTTTATAGTAACTAAATCGTCTCTTTTAACTTCTCCATTTTTTATAGCATCCTGAGCTACGTAGAAAGTCATAACCTTACTTATACTAGCAAGTGGAACCTGTTTATCTGGATCCTTTTCAGTTATAACCCTTCCAGTTTTTTGGTCTACTAGAATTGAATTTTTAGAATATATCTCTGCAACCGGCTTTTTCTTTGCCTCGGCTGCATAACCAGTGGCCGGTATAACAAATAGTACAGCCAACATAATTGCAGTTAGTTTTTTTAGTAGTTTTCCCATACTTTCTCCTTTGCTAATTGAATTATTTTTTTAAAACACATCTTGTTTTATTTTACTACAAAATTTGTATACTGTATAGAAATACGAACCAATCTTTAGATTTAAAAAATCTATTTATTGGCTGTATTTTTAATTTATTAAATCAAATTTTTAAAGGTGGAGAAAATTAATATTTATACTTTTGAAAAATTAATATATTTTAAATAACAGATTTATATATTTTTAAAATGATTTTTTAGAGGATTTATATATTTTTTAGAGAATTTTAATATTGAATAAGTTCATATTTTTGAATTAAATTTAAAAAAAGGAGTGATTTTTATGAATAGTATATTCCACAGAACTAGTGTAAGAAAATACACAGAACAGCCTGTAGAACAGGAAAAAATCGAAAAAATATTAAGAGCTGGTATGGCAGCACCATCTGCAATGAATCAGCAACCTTGGGAATTCTATGTTGTAGAAAATAAGGAAGTATTAGAAAAACTTTCAAAATGTAGCCAGTATGCAGGAAGTGTTGAAAAATCAGCAGTTACATTTGTAGTATGCTACAGAAACGACTCTCTTCGTGCAGATTACAGAGAAATAGACTGCTCTGCTTGCACAGAAAATATGCTTCTTGAAATAGACCATTTAGGACTTGGAGCTGTATGGATTGGTATTGCACCTATAAGAGAAAGAATGGACGATGTGGCAAAAGTTTTAGATATGCCAGAAAACCTAAGTGCATTTGCTCTTATCGCTTGTGGATACCCAGAAAGTATAAGAGAACAGCAGGATAGATTTGAAGAAAATAGAATACACTATGTAAAATAAATAAAAAGGACGAGATTATAACTTCTCATTGCTCCAGGCTTCAGCACCCCACACTGTTAGAGTAACACATTTAGCAGTTGTGGGGCACTTGCAGTATTGTCGCTATAGAGAAGTTATTTCTCTCGTCCTCAGTTTATTTAATTGTTTATACGAAAATTTATTACAATGTTAAATTTTATTTCAATATTAATATTGATAATTTTAGTTCCAGCAGAAGTGCCAGATTTTTTTTCCATATATTTTCTTAGATAATTTTTCTATATTAAATTTTTCCATATATTTGTCCACACTGTCTGGACAAAATGCGTAAAATTCTTCTGTAAATCTAATTTTATCCTCATCATCAACAGCTTTTTCTATTATATACTCTAGCGTATTGTGGCTTATTGCACAGGGAACTGCACCGTATTTTTCAAACCAATACTTAGAAATTGCCATAATATCCTCATTGCTTGGGCAATCATTCCAACCACCAAATGGGATATATGCAAATATTTCCCATGGATTTTCTACAGGAATCTCTGCAATTAAAATTTCCCCTCGATTTTCCATTTCCTCTTCAAAATCTAGGTCGTCTATGTCCGCAGTTGGATCATCCTCTACCTCAAGCTCGTCCCTCTCTAGCTCATATCCTCCAAAATACTCGCTATTATTCTCAATCATAACATCTAAAAGCTCTTTCCCATTAGAAAAATCCTTAGAAATCATGTTTTTTCTGTATCTATCTATCTTTTCTCTAGTTTCATAATCTATAATCCCTGTTTTTAGTAGCTCTTCTCTCTTATCAGCCTCTAAAATTCCTGAATCTAGTATACTTTCAGAATCATCATCGCTGTCTATTACAGTGTTCATTATCACTGCATCTAGTATATTTTCGCTAATATCCACAATTACAGGGATAAATTTATCCTCTTTTGCCCTCTCAAACGACTCAACATATCCACATATGACATCGTTATCCTCAGCATTTAGTGGATAATATTTGCAATTGCAGTCTAAAAAGCTCTTCATTATTTCTGCTGATTTTGACATTTCCCGAGTATTTTCCTTTTGGGGATTTGTGTTTTCTATGTAGTTTTTTTCGTTTTCCATTAGTTCTTTTATTTTATTGATTAACATGAAATCCTCCTACAAAAGGTTTTATTATATTATTCTCAATTAAAAGTATATACTTCATAACCTATTTTTTCAAGAAAGTCGTATTTTTAGCATAATAACTCAACCTCTATCTTAATTTTGAAGAGCTTAGATAGAACGGAATCGCCAAAAGTTGAGCCGCAACAGATACAACAACCATCACAGGCACACTCACATCATAAAGCACTCCAAGAAGCCAGCTTCCTAAGAACCAGAAAATCCCAAAAGAGCACTCAAATATCCCATATCCAGTCGCTCTACTGCTTTTTGGAACCATTGTCGTAACAGCAGCCTTTAAAATCGACTCCTGTGCACCCATTCCAATTCCCCAAAGAACAACTCCTACAAGCACCATAGGCACTGATTTTCCCATAAATACAAATGTAGAAAACGGAGCAGAAATTATTGTAGACAACACAAGCACCTTAACACCTTTTTTGTCGTACATATATCCAAAAATAAGTGCAGCAACTGCATCTACAAGCATCGCACCAGCATATAAAATAGGGATTGTTCCGCTATTAATAATTGAGGAAGTCTCAGCAAGTCCTCCAGCAATAGATGTAAAATTCCTTGAAATATGCATAATCACAAGTGAATAATCAATAAATCCAAAAGCAAATAAACTTATCCCAACTATATAATATTTAAATGATTTCTTCATTTCAAAAGGCACAAATTCTTTAGCTTCTGGCTCAAAATTCTCAGGATTTGGGAATTTTCTTCTAGTAACTAAAAGCATGATTATCGTAATCGCACCAGGTATCGCAAGTACAGCAAAACAAGTAGAATATATCTCAAATGTTGTACCTGTAGTCTTGAAAAGCATCACCAAGTATAGAAGAACTGGCCCTAAAAAAGCTCCGATTTGATCTAACATCTCCTGTATTCCAAAGCTCTTTCCTACGCCCTCTTGTGATGCTGCAAATGACATAATTGTGTCTTTTGCTGGTTTTTTAATTGCTTTACCCATTCTCTGTATTATTAGCAAAATAGCAGCCGCAATCCACCCATTTTCACCGACTAAAGCAAGTGCAGGTACAGCTAAAACATCTATAACATATCCAAAAATCGTCATAAACCAGTAGTTTTTTCTCTTATCCGCAATCCTACCAAAAACGTATCTCATAGAATAACCAATCAATTCTCCAAGACCAGACACAAATCCAATTGCACCTGCTGAGGCCCCAAGTATCGTAAAGTACGCACCCCTGATGCTTGAAGCACCCTCATGAGTCATATCAGAAAATAAGCTCACTATCCCAAAGAAAATGATAAATAGCATTGCTTGAGAAATTCTCTTTTTATTTTTATTATTCTCCATATCATTCACCTCAAAAATTATTTATAATTTCAAATAAATTAATACTCAAATAGATTATAACTCTTTACAATGTCTATATTGTTAAATATGCTCAAAATTTTAGCAACTATAATATATATCTATCAATTCCTTTCTATTTCGCTTATATTTTATATAATCATCAAAAAAATAGGCTAAAGTTATATATTTCAACAACTCTAGCCTATAAAATATTATCTATTTGTAAACTTTCTTTTATAAGTATATCTTACAAATTTTATATCACTCTATTTTTCTTCTTCATCTTTTGGTGGGAAAAATCTCTTTTTAAAGTAGAAATCAGCTCCGTAAAGTGCTGCAACTGGGTTATGACCTGTTACCCTATCCTTTGTAACCGCTGTAGTAACTAAGGCATCAGAGTATTTGTAGAACAGACTATCATGTCCAACACATAGCCCAACCACGATATTTAAATCAGTTTCAGCCTCATTTAAAAGCTTAGCCTGAAGAATTGGGTTACACATGTTTTCACCTACACCATTGCATCTTTCTGGAATATCTATATCAACTTTTTTCTGAGTCCCAACCTTACACGCAACACCATAAACCTCAAACCCATTGTATCTTAGTATTGATGCAAGCTTTCTACTCTCACTGATTAACCCAACACATGTTGCAATTCCTAGTTTTTTCATGCCCATTTTTCTAGCATAAGCCATTATTTCTTCTACCCTTGTGTACTGGCAATAGTGGTCGTTTTCTACTTCCGCAGCTGCTATCATTGAGCGACGATTTTCATATTCTTTGTAAAGCTCCATTGCTTCGTTTAACACATCTTCGTCCATATTTGTTGTTAAACAAAATTCTGGATACTCTTTATCCTGTTTGTTGCAGTTAGTTACAAAGCAGTCTATACATGATAATTCTTTCTTTTCCATAATAATTCCCCCTTAAATTTTACGTATTAA
>URRU01000091.1 GCA_900550335.1 uncultured Clostridium sp.
TTGATATATAAAAGAAAAGACGAGGAAAATTTCCTCGCCTTTATGTGTGAAATTTATTATTTAATTATTTAATAACTATCTATTAGTTAATCCTAACTGTCTAGCTATAACTCTTACTACATTTTCTTTATCTACACCTATACCTACCTGATATAATGCATGAGCTTCTTTAGCATTTAAAGCTAAAGCATTTAACTGAGCTTTTGATAATTTATTTGTAGCAAGTACTATTGGAGCTTTCTTTTCTGATGCCATATTTGCTGCTGCTAATGCATCTACTAATTCAGTTTTATTTCTCTGACCATCTTTTGCTACTATTACATTTTTAGCATTTCCTACAGAATCAGCATATCCACCTTTGTAGTATCTATTTACTATTTCTGCATTTGTAGCCTGTCTATTTGAACCAGCTATTCTTAATACACCATCTGCTTCTGCTTTTATAGCTTTTTCATCATTTGCAGAAACTACAGTTTTTCCACCTATTATAGTAACATCAGAACCTCTTAATTCGTATACAGCATCTTCAGATATTCCACCTTTTTTAGCTACTACTATAGGAGTCTGTCTGTTAGCTGCAACTGCTGCTATTGACATTGCATCTGCTTCACCTTCTGCTCCTACTACGAATGCTTCTTCAAGAGAACCCATAGCTTTTGCTACTTCTAATGATGTTTCTTCTCTATTGTCTCCACCATATCTTTCTACTTTGAATCCTAATCCTCTTAATTCTCTTTCTAGAGATTTGTTAAGAACTGATTCTCCACCTACTAAATGTATAGTAGCTGTTTTATTTCCACCTACTAAGTGGTCTGCCATTAATTCTTTTAAGTATGCTTTTGTTGCTTTTGGTAATGCATCTGCTTCTGTTAATAATATCGGAGCTTTTACTACACTATTATTAGTTAAATAAGAAGCTAGAGGAGCTGCTGCTAGTCCATCTACTAAAGCATTTCCATTTACTAATACTATGTTTGCTTCGTAACCATTGTAGCTTGTTACATCACCAGTTAATCCAGCGTATTCTCTTGCTATATTAGCTGCTGTTTCATATCTGTTAGCACCTTCTAATATATCTACTCTAGCCTGAGGTTTTATCATCCAAGAAGCTAATCTTGATATGTTAGAAAGGTCTTTTCCTGATATTGAGTAAACTTCTTCTTTTAAATCACCTTTTGCAAATAATCTAACTTCTACTCTGTAATTTCCGTTGAAATCACCTAATTTAGATTTTATAGCTTTTTCTGCATTAACTACATATGAATCAGATGCATTTGCGCCTATTTCATATCTTAAAGGATCGCTTGAACCCTCTTTTATTACTAATCTAATTTCTCTACCTATAGACACATTATCTTTTAACATACCGAAGAATTCTTTACCTTTTTCAGTTAAGAATAATCCATCGTATAAGTCAGTAACATTGTAGTTGTATCCACCTGGAGTTATTGTATATTCTTTAACTAATTCAGATCCTATTTCAGATGAAGTATTTACAACATCTTCAGCGTAAACGAAACCACCAAAGTTATTTAATGCTACTGCAGTAGTAAATTCTTCAAAAGCTTTTTCTTTATTAGAATCACTCTTATCTTTATAGTAGAAAGTATGTACATCTCTTCCTATTACTGTACCATTTGGCTGTTTTGTATCAACTTTACCTTCTTTTAATTTTCTGTTATTTTCTTTAGTGTCAAGGATTAAAGTTTTTTCTGATTCAAGTCCTGGAACATTAACAGCATCTTTTAATTTTATAACAACTCTGTTAGAAACAGCATCATAATCAACACTTTCTATTATTTTTTCATACTGTGCTTTTAAAGAACCGTCTATTAGTTTAAATTCTTTTTCTGCATTTTTTAAATCATCTGCTGTTTTATAAACAGGTGTTTCAACTTTTGTTTCATAGTGGAAGTTTCCTTTTCCTTCTACTACTTTGAATCCTTTTGAGTATACTTCTACTTTATCTCCAACTCTTAATGAATTGAATTTATCCTGCCAAGTTTTCTGAGAAGCTCCTACTTTTAGCTGGTGCTGAGGTTCTCCATTTATGTATATTAAATATACAGATTCTCCAGCATAGTTTTTATTTGCAGCATCATTTGCGAATCTATTAGATTCTACAAGAGTTCTTAACTCTTCCATTAATATTCCTTTTTCATTTGCTGATACTTCTGATTTCTGTACTTCTGCTGCAAGAACTGGTGCTACACTACTTGCTAGCATTGCTCCTGCCATTACTACTGATAATCTTTTCTTATTCATTATCTTTTTACCTCCGTTTTCCTTTTTTATTCGTTACATCTCTTTTTTTCTCTATTCTCTTGCTCTTTCGACGCAATTCTTTATTCTTCCACAGTTTTATTGTACGAAGTGCGCGACCACACCGACCAAAACACAAAATCCAAAAAAGTCATACTTTTTACATCTAAATTCATACAAAAAGTATGAAAAAAACTAAAAAAGTGATATTATAAATATAAAGAATAAACAAAAAAATATTTTATACTTAGAAAGAGGAATTTTTATGAAAGAATTTATGCGTATAGTAGGAATTACTATTGAAGGAATAAAGAATGTATGTCATGGATCTATAAAAATTAACGCAACAAATAATAAAAATGAAGAAGATTTCTCAAAATCAGGGTCTATTCTTGGAATATATGGTCAAAATGGTTCTGGAAAATCAACTATTTTAGAAGCAACAGATATTTTAAAATCTGTTATAACAGGGAAAAATCTACCAGATTATGTTGGAAGTATGATTAATACTACTTCTAAAAAAGCACGTTTAGAATACAACTTTTATATAGAATTTGATGATTTCAAAGGATTTATAGATTATGAATTTAACATATCTCTTGATGATAACGATAAATATGTTATAAATCATGAGAAATTATCACTAAAAAAATTTGAAGATAATGAATGGAAGAGAAAAAGGATTTTATTTGAAGCAGAGAATGGAGAAATAACATATTCAAAAGTAAAAAAAGTTATCTCAAAAGATACTAATATGTTTTCAAAATTATTATATGAGATAAATCCAGACGCTTCTTTAATTTTTGGAAGTGGAGCAAAAGATAAAGTGGCCGAAGAACTTGCAAAAAAAGGAGAGGATGACCTTCTTTTTGTTGTTAGAGTTCTTAAATATTTTTCTGTTAAAAATTTAATTATCATAAAAAATGATGCGATGGGAAGTATATATCTTGATAAATTTGTTTCCCTAAATGTATATCTTCAAAATAGTGATAGTTTAAAAAGAGGAAGAATTGCAATCAATCTATTTAAGCAAAATATTTTACCTGTAAATATATTTGATGGTGTTAAAAGTGTTATTGAACAGATAAATATTGTTATAAAATCACTAGTTCCTTCTTTAGAGATAGGTATAGTAAATGAAAAAGAGCAGCTTATGAAAGATGGAAGTGATGGAATAAGTTTTGAGATAGTAAGCATAAGAGATGGTAAAAATATTCCTTTAGTGTATGAATCAGAAGGGATAAAAAGAATAATTTCTATTACAAGTGCACTTGTTGCAGTATATAACAAAGAATCTGTATGTCTTTTAGTAGATGAATTTGATTCAGGTATTCATGAGTATTTGCTTGGTGAGATTTTAAAAATATTCAATGATTCTGCAAAAGGTCAATTTATTTTTACATCTCATAATTTAAGACCTCTTGAAAAACTTCCTTATAAGTCTATTATTTTTACAACTATCAATCCAGATAATAGATACATTTATCTTTCTGGAGTCAACTCAAATAATAATATTAGAGATTTTTACTATTCAGCGATTCTTCTTGGTGGTCAGGAAGAGGAAGTTTACAATGAAACTAGAGATTATAGGATAGAAAAAGCATTTAGAAAGGCAGGTAAACTTTATGGCAACGAAGAAGAAAACTAAAATAAAGCCTAAAAAGAAAGTTTTTCTATTAATTGTTGAAGGAAAAAGTGATGAAAAGGCACTAAAGCCTATAATTTCAGAATTGATGAATGATCAAGTGCTTTTTAAAACTGTAGGTTGTGACCTTTCTTCAAATGACGGAAAAGGATATAAAAATAAAACTCTTGTTGAATTAATAAAGATAGAGTTGACAAAATTTTTACTAGAAAATAGAGGAATTACAGAAAAAGATATAGAAAAAATAGTAGTTATATCTGATACAGATGGATGTTATATTCCGGATGAAGCTGTTTTTTCTTCTGAAAAGGAAGAGCTTCGATATGAAGAGGATGGAATTTATACAAGTGATGTAGAAGGAATAAGGAAGAGAAATAAATTTAAATCTAAAAAGCTTGAGCCAGTTATCAAAGGTGAAATGTTGGGAGATATAACTTTAGAAATATATTATTTTTCTTGTAATTTAGACCATGTTATTCATGGGGAGAGAAATATGGATTCTTCTAAAAAGGTTAGCTCGGCAGAAGATTTTTCTGATTTATATGATGGCGAGGAGGAAAAATTTGTAGAGTTTGTAGATGAGTTTGGAGTAGAGAAGAAATTTAATGATTCTTGGAAGTTTATAAAGAAGGATTTAAATTCTCTTATGAGATACTCTAATATGAATGTTTTCTTTATAAATAATTTGAGGTATTTTAATGATGTAGCAAAAGTTGTTATTGAGAAGTGTATGAGAGAGTCTGAAAATTAAAAGAAATCTTTGCAACAATAAACCGCTATTTGTTTGATTTGTGTTGCAAAAATACAACGCAGATAAAAAACTGATTTTTTTAATGTAATTTTTAAATGATAAGTAGAGTAAAGTTAGTGAATTATACAAGAACATATGTTTGTGATAGATTACAAAGACAAAAATAGACTTACAAAAGCAAGCCTATTTTTGTCTTTTTTATTTTTGTAAAAAGAAAAGACGAGGAAAAGTTCCTCGTCTTTATGTATGTAAAATTAATTATTCACTTTTAATGAGTTACTAAATTTACTCTATAATTAGTTAGTTAATCCTAATCTCTGAGCTATTTCTTTAACTACATCTCTAGCTACACCATTACCTACCTGATATAATGCTTCAGATTTTTTACCTTTTAATTCTAATGCATTTATCTGTGCAGTTGATAATTTTTTAGTTGCTAATACTATTGGAGCTTTCTTTTCTGATGCCATATTTGCTGCTGCTAATGCATCTATTAATTCATTTTTATTATTCTGTCCATCTTTTGCTACTATTACATTTGAAGTATTGCTTATAGTATAGTATTTGTTTATTATAGCTGCATTTGTTGCCTGTCTATTTGCTCCAGCTATTCTTATTATAGAGTTAGCTTTAGCTTTTAAAGCTTTGAAGTCTGCTGCAGATACTGCATTTTCTCCACCTATAACTGTTACATTAAATCCTTTTAATTCATCTATAGCGTCTTCAGATAATCCACCATTTTTAGCTACTATTATAGGAGTTTCTGCACCTGCTGCAACTGGAGCTATTGACATTGCATCTGCTTCTCCCTGTGCACCTACTACATAAGCATTTCCTTTAGAAGCTTTATTATTATTGAATACTGCTTCAGCAACTTCTAATGAAGTTTCTTCTCTGTTATCTCCACCGAATCTTTCAACTTCGAATCCGTATCCTTCTAATTCTCTTTCTAATGATTTTGATACAACACTAGTACCACCAACTATACTTATTTTAACATCTTCTAGGTTACCTAATTTTATATTATCAAGTACTCTAAATAGATAATCTTTTGTAGCTGTTGGTAATTTATCAGATTCAGTTAATAATATAGGAGTTTTTGAGTTAGAATTAACATTTAGTGATTCTGCTAAAGGAGCTGCTGCTAATCCATCCACTAAAGAATTTCCATTTACTAAAACTATATTTCCGTGATCTGCATCTGCTCCGTATACTTTATCTAGATTAGCATATTCTTCAGCTATTTCTACAGCTGTTTCGTATCTATTATCTCCTGCTAATATATCAACTTTTGCAGATCTTGCTACTAACCAAGAATTTAATCTATCTATATTCTTTTTATCTGTACCAGTTATTGTGTAAGTCTGTTTTTCTAAACTTCCTACTTTTGGGAATTCAACTGTAAATGACCATTTTTTCTCTGCATTAACCTGTTTTACAGGATTAACAGTAACATCTAAATCAGCATTTCTATCTGCTTTATCATAGTATTTCATTTCAGCTAAGAAATCATGACCTTTTGTTGTTAACATTAAGCCATCATATAAATCTTCTACTGATAAGCTAGTTCCACCAGGTGTAACAGTTATTGTTTCTATTTTTTCAGAATCTATACCAACTATTTCAGCATCTGCTAAAGCAAATCCACGGAAATTATTTGCTGCAACAGTACCTAAACCTGTAGAAGCATCAGTTTCAATTTCATTACCATTTGCATTTATATATTTTGCAAAGTTTAATTCTTTATCCCCTGCAGTTAATCTTATATCAGAAACACCTTCAGCATGTACAGCATCTCCAAAGCTTATTGTAAGTATTCCTGTATCTGAATCAAATTTAACAGCATTTTTAGCTGAAGTAGAGTTTCCTAAAATAGTTCCCATATATGGTCTCCATACAGAAGTGGCACCTAACTTTGATTCTTTTGCTATTTCTTCAAGTTCTGCTGTTGTGTATGTAGGTTCAGATTTTTTTGAAGCATAGTATTTACCGTCTTTTTCTTCGTATCCATATGACCATATTTCAACAACATCTCCAGCTTTTACATTACCTAATTTGCTCTGGAAATCAGCCTGAGAAGATTCGTTATCTAAAGCTACTTTTTTTCCATTTAATGTTACAAAGTATACAGATTTACCATAAAAACCATCATTTAATCCATCTTTATCATCCGCTTTATCAGCAAATACTTTTGAGTTTAAAGTTTCTCTAACCTTTCTTATTAGAAGACCTGCTTCATTAGCAGGCATTTCACTTTTCTGTACTTCTGCTGCAAGAACTGGTGCTACACTACTTGCTAGCATTGCTCCT
>URRU01000092.1 GCA_900550335.1 uncultured Clostridium sp.
TAAATAATTTTTGTTTTTAAGTATAAAAATAGGATAACGATTTTTTTATAAAATAATCGAATAGTAAATCGGAAAAAAATTTTAATAACATAAAGAATTTTTTTGACAATATAATGATTTGTAATATATAATTGAGATAGTATGATTTATATTGAAAATTTTTTTTTAGGAGAGAGAAGAATGAAAGAGGTAATGGTTTTAAGAGATTTAGAGTGCATAAAAGCTGTAGCACATCCAAAAAGAATAGAAATATTAAACCAGTTTGAAAATTCTCCACTATCTGCTAAACAGTTATCAGAAATTTTAGAAGAACCTCATGCGAAAATAAACTACCATATAAAAATGCTTTATAAGGTTGGTATATTAGATTTAGTAGAGGAAAAAATAAAATCAGGAATAGTTGAAAAATACTATTATCCAACAGCTAAAAGTATAGAGATAGGGAAGAATGTTTTTAATTTTTCATTAGCAGGGAAAATTGAAGGGGAGACTGATGAATTCTATGTTAACAAATTTGAAGATGTTAGTGAGGCATTTTTCAATGCAGCAGAAGCTGGATATTCAAATTGAAAAGGATATTGTTCGTTTTGAAGTTATAGAATCAACAGACAAAGTAATTCATGAATTAACAAAAGAAGAAGCTGATGAGATAAAAGAAACTCTTCATGCTAAATTAGAAGAAATATCTTCAAGAGAAGGTAGAGCTTCTGATAGAGAACGTTATGAAGTTGCTTTTGTTTCAATACCAGAGAAATAAATATTATAATATGAGATATAACAAGGGATATCTAGTTAATTAGGAGTTAATTAGAATCCCTTATTTTTTTGCTTGGTTATTACTCTATTTTTAGGGTATAAGCAATCTATATGAAATTACGAAATTTATAAATAAAAGGAGGATTATGTATGTTTACTATAGGTTCACATATTTCAATAGCAAAAGGATTTAAAAAGGCAGCTCAGATTTCTGTAGATATTGGGGCAAATACATTCCAGTTTTTCAGTAGAAACCCAAGAGGTGGAAATGCAAAGGAATTTAATGAAAAGGATATGGCGGCATTTCAGAAAATTAGAGAAGAAAATAATTTTGGAAAATTGTTAGCACATGCTCCATATACTATGAATTTAGCTGCTGCAAATGAAGATACTTACGAATTTGCAAAGATGGTTATTAGAGAAGATGTTAAGAGAATGGATTCAATAGGTGTTGAGTACATTTGTTTCCATCCAGGAAGCCACGTTGGTAGCGGAGTAGAAGAAGGTACAAGAAAGATAATAGAAGGGCTTAATCAGGCCATAACTGGTGATGAGAATATAACAGTTCTTCTTGAAACTATGTCTGGAAAAGGTACTGAGATTGGTAGAAGTTTCGAGGAAATTAGGGCTATAATAGATGGTGTCGAGCACAATGAGAGAATGGGAGTATGTATGGATACTTGCCATATATTCTCAGCAGGATATGATATAGTTAATGATTTAGATGGTGTTTTAGACGAGTTTGATAGAGTGATTGGACTTGATAGATTAAAGACTATACATTTAAATGATAGTATGATGCCTTTTGGAAAGAATAAGGATAGACATGCTGGAATAGGTGAGGGTGAGATAGGAATGAAGGCTCTTTTAGATGTTATCAATCATCCTAAATTGAGAGAAATACCATTCTTCTTAGAAACTCCTTATGATGATGAGGGGCATGGAAGAGAAATTGCAATGCTAAAAGAAAATAGATAATATAAATAGAGATGTCGCATAATTTTTAGTGACATCTTTTTTATTGAAAATTTTATCTTATAGATGTTTTTCGATATTATATTTCATTCCAGGCTTCAGCAATTTCTAAAATTTTGCTCTAACTCCGTTAGGAGCAAAGTCGAAATTGCTTGCAGATTGTCATTTCAATATAATATCCTCAACCCATCTAGATAAAATTTTTAATAAAAAAGAATAATCTACTAAAAAATTATGCGACATATTATTAAATTAATCTATTCTTTTTTAGATTGCAATTTATATAGTGGATAGAATTTATTTATAAAATAAAAAATTAAATATTAGTTATTTATAAATTTATGATTTATTTTGAAGTATTTTTTTCATTTTCTTTTTTTACTATGTTATATTCTATTGCATATTCTGATGCCGGGTATAGTTCTATTTCGACTCTAGGGTTTTCTTTGTCTATGAAGTCAAATAGCATGACGGGTTTTAGTTGTTTGTCATTTTTTATTATTCCACTTTTTTCTAGTCCGTCACATATGCTTTTTGGGTAGTTGTGAAGGTCGCCCATTTTTTTGTTTGGGAAGTATAGTTTCATTACTGTTATTAGGTTTTCTTCTATTTGTTCACCTTGATATTGTTGATTTACGTATCCTGCAATCATGTTTTCATAAGCTAGATATTTTGAATATTTACCTTTTGCTGGCATCCAAGCTTGTCCATTTACATTATGTAATTTGAAGTTAGACTTACTTATTGGTCTACCAGGTATTACCAGTTTTATCATAATTTACCACCTTTTTTTAAATTGTGTTATCATATTAATAATAACATTATACTTTTTTAGTGATGTTAAATCAAATTGAATGTTTCTGAAGTAAAAAGGAGGAGGCATTTTTGTTAATTAAGAAAGATTTTGAAGGTAGAGAGTTAAAATCAGAAAATGAGATTGTAAAGAGAAGCGATATTATAAAATCAATTTTTTTAGATTATGGAGTGGAGTATTGTGGAATTGCTCCTGTAAAATTTGGAGAAGATATTAGAGAGATTTTACAAAAGAGAGCTGATGATAATCATCTTAGTGGTATGGAAGAGAGCGATATAGACAAAAGGTTAGATGCAACTTTGATAATGGAGGATGCAAAGTCTATAATAGTTGCAGCATTTCCATATTATTGTGGAGATATAGATGAGTCTAATATTTCTTGTTATTGTAGAGGATACGATTATCATTTAGTAATTAGGGGTATAATGAATAGTATATGTGAAGAAATACAAGATAGGTTTTCTGAAAAGGGAGATTATAAAGACTATACAGAAGATAAAAATTCTATAAATGAGGAACATACTATAAAAACAGAGGTGTTTGTCGATAATGGGCCATTAGTTGATAGGTATTTGGCTTATATTTCAGGTATAGGATTTTGGGGGTTAAACGGCAGTATAATAACTGATAAATATGGATCTTATGTGTTTATTGGTTATATTGTAACTAACCTAGAGATTGAAACTGATACACCTTTAGATAAAACATGTCTAAAATGTGGAAAATGTATAAAAAGTTGTCCAGGAAATGCACTTCTTGAAGGATACGATATGGATGCTAAAAAATGCCTTTCTTATATAACACAAAAGAAAGGTGAGCTTACAGATGAAGAAAAAAATATAATTAAGAAAAATAAAATTATATTTGGATGTGATATGTGTCAAAAGGTATGCCCTCACAATAAGAATATTGAAATTACAAATATTGAAGAATTTAAAAATGATTTGATAAAAAGACTAGATTTAGAGGAGATAAATCAAATATCAAATAAGGAATTTAAAAGAAGATATTATAATAGAGCATTTTCTTGGAGAGGAAAAGGGATTATAAAGAGAAATCTTGAGATATTGGAGGAAGATTAATGGGAAAAAGTAGTGAAGAGATAAAAGAAATTTTAGATTTATTGGAAATTCAGTACCCAGATGCTGAGTGTGAATTACATTATACAACACCATTTGAGCTTTTAGTAGCGACAATACTTTCTGCTCAGTGTACGGATGTTAGAGTGAATAAGGTAACAGATGAAATGTTTAAGGTTTGCAATACACCTAAACAGTTTGCAGAGCTTTCTGAGGAAGAAATAGGTGAAATGATAAAAACTTGTGGGCTTTATAAGAGTAAGGCTAAAAAGATAAAGATGACATCAGAAATTTTATATAATGACTACAATTCAGAAGTTCCAGATTCTTTAGAAGAGCTTGTAAAACTTCCTGGTGTTGGAAGAAAAACTGCAGGAGTTGTTTTAAGTAATGCGTTTGGACATCCTGCGATTCCTGTAGATACTCATGTTTTTAGAATAGTAAATAGGATAGGAATTGTAGAAACTTCTACTCCTGAAAAGACAGAATTTGAACTGATGAAAGTTCTTCCTAAAGAGAGATGGTCAAAAGCACATCATCTATTTATATTTTTAGGTAGAAGAATGTGTAAAGCTAGAAAGCCAGAATGTACCGACTGCCCGATAAAAAAGCATTGTAATTATTTTTTAGAGATAGTAAAATAAAAGACTGAGAATACTTTATAATGAGGAATACTATTGAATAAAATAAATGCTTTATAGAAATAGTATGTGTAGGAGGAAGATAGATGGCAATTAATATAGTTTTAGTTGAGCCTGAAATACCACATAATACAGGCAATATAATAAGAACATGTGCGGTTACAGGGGCAAAATTACACCTTGTAAAACCTTTAGGATTTGAATTAACAGATAAACATCTTAAAAGATGTGGACTTGATTATTGGGATATAGCAGATGTTAAGATATATGAAAACTTTGAAGAATTAGAAGCTCAGAATCCAGATGCACAGTATGTTTTAGGAACAAGTAAAGTTAAAAGAACTCATACTGATGTAGAATATAAAGATGGATGTTTTCTTGTTTTTGGAAGCGAAACAAAAGGTTTATCTAAAGAAATAATAGAAAGACATATAGAGGATTGTGCAAGAATACCTATGCTTGATTTAGAGAGAGCTAGATGTTTAAACCTTTCTAATGCTGTTGCAGTAATGACATATGAAGCACTTAGACAGCTAGATTACCCAGGAATGAGATAAACAGGAGGAGAATAGATATGAGCAAGATAAAAATAATATGTGATAGTCTTTGTGATTTAGACAAAAGCATAGTTGAACAGAATGATATAGAAATGATACCACTAACTGTAATAATCGAGGAAAAAGAATACAGGGACGGGATAGACATTTCAAAAGATGATTTTTATAAAAAATTAAGAAATGAGAATGTATATCCAAAAACTTCTCAGGTAACTTATGGACAGTTTAGAGAAGTTTTCAAAAAATATAATGAAGAAGATACTAGCATATTATATATAGCTGCATCTTCGGCAGCAACAGGTACTTGCCAGAGTGCAATAATGGCAAAGAATGATATGGACGGAGATATAAGAGTTTTCGATTCTCAGCAGGTTTGCTATGGTATAGCTAGATATGTTATAGAAGCAATAAAATTAAGAGATGAAGGAAAAACTGTAGATGAGATAGTAGAAGCTCTAGAAGCTATGAAGGAAAAGGTGTTTGTAATGTTCTGTACAGATACACTTGAATACCTTCAGAAAGGTGGAAGAATTTCTTCTACTAAGGCAGCCATAGGTAATATACTAAATATTAAACCTATATTATACGTTAAAGATGGTTTAGTATCACAGTTATCTCAGGTTAGAGGTAAGAGAAATTTAGTATCTAAAATGGTTGAATTGACAAAGGATGAATGTGGAGATCTTTCAGGACAGACTGCTTATATAGGGTATACAGACAACGATGAGGAAGAAATAAATAAATTTATCGATTGTGTAAAAGAAGAGCTTCATCCAGATAATATAGAGTTATTCCAGATAGGAACAGGTATAGGAACTCATTCAGGGCCTGGTGCAATGGGAATTATTTGTCTAAAAAAATAGAATAGTTATTTTATGGAGGATAAGATGAGGTTAAAAAAATTTATAATTTCATCTCTTTCTGCAGTTATGATTGCGACTAGTCTTGTAGGATGTAGCATGATTAATAAGGAAAAAGAAACAGAAGAACCAGTTTCAGATTTAGTTAATGTAACCCTTTTAACTGATGCAGAAGGTGGAGCAGGGGAATCTCTTATTTCATCAGCTAGAGAGGGACTTGAGGAGGCTGAATCTGGTCTAGGTATAGATGGAAGATTTATAAAATGCTCAAGTAAAGATGATATAAAAAGCAATATAGAGGTTCTTGTAAAGGGAGGAAAAACTTCTCTAATAATAGGTGCAGGGCCTAGATTTGAAAGTATAATAAGTGTATATGCTCAAAAATATCCAGAACAGGATTTTGCTATAATAGACGGAACTATAAATGGAGAAATTCCTAAAAATCTAACTACTGTAACATTTGATGATGAAAGATCAGGATTTATAGCAGGGTTTATAGCAGGTAAAATGACTGCTAAAAACAAAGTTGGGTACATAAGTGGAGTAAGTGGAAGTAGTGAAAAAGCATATAAACAAGGATTTGAAAAGGGTCTAAAAAAGGCAAATGACAAAAATCCAGAAATAGTATCGAGAAATGTAAATATATACGAATCTTACGAGGATGCAAAAAATGCATTTGTAGATGTAGAATATTATGGTGCTGATATATTATTTTCACCTACAGAAGATGATTCTAAGGCTGCAATAGATTCAATTAATAGCAATTATTCAAAAGTTATAGCGGTAAACAAAGATCAATATCATTATTCTAAAGATAAGGTAGTTGCATCTATAACAAAGAGCTATTCAAAAGCTGTTTATGATTTATGTGCTATGGTATACGACGGAGGAGAATCATTCAAAGGTGGAAAAAATACTCAGTATGGTGTAGCTGAAAAGACAATAGCTTTATCTCCATCTACAGAAAATACAGTTCCACCAGATGTACTTAGCTCTTTGAGTAAAGCATTAAAAGAAGAATATTCTTCTGGAAAATAGAAAAATTAAAAAATTTATACTGAAAGTTGTATTAAATGATAAAAAAATAACTTTAAAAAAGTATATATAAAAACTTTTATATATAAAAAGGCAAGGTGTTTTATAAAAATATCTTGCCTTTTTTGTATATATGTGATAATAAAGTTTAAAAAGAAAGAATTAAAAAAAGATTCTGAAAAATAATTGACAACTTGCAAAATGGG
>URRU01000093.1 GCA_900550335.1 uncultured Clostridium sp.
TATATTAAGAAAAAGGGAGGTAAAGGAAATGAAACAGCGCAAGTACAACATAATAGACATAATAAAAATAGAAAACCGTACTTGTGCGGATCATGAAATTTCAGGACTAATTATTGAGGATAATCTCATACCAAAGGAATCAATAATTAACATTGTCATACAGGAAAGAGCTTGTATAATAATAAGAATTTTTGATTCAATAATAATTTCAGGTATAGCTATAATTTACATATGTAATTCAATAGCAATACGTCAGAAAGAGATAGTTTTCAATAAAAGTAAATATGAAATTAAAAAAGCAGTAGAGAAGATTGGACTTGTGAAAACTCTGTCAAATAAAAATGATGGTGTGGTAATCAATGATGATTTACCATATAGTTTTGCGAGTAAAAAAATCGATTATGCAATAGATGTATATGAGGTGCTTAATGATACATTGGGAGAGGATAAAAACAGTAAACTGATAAAAAATCTGAACTCGATGTTTATAGAAAATGCACTTGATATTTATATAAATCATACTGAATGGATGTATAGGAAATTGATGTACAGAAATTTAAAAAAAGTAGATGGAATTATTGTGGATGATTTTATTCACGTAATTACAGATAATGAGAAGTTGCTTCTACTGAATTGGCATGTATTAAATATGCTGATAGAGTGGAAGCAACTTTATTTTTTTATAAAAAAGTGGGATATACTGTATATTTTAAGATGTATACAGTATTTAAATTCAATATTCAGAATATTAAAGAAAGAAGGGTAGGATATGAGAAAACTAGTTTTATCTATACTGGCAAGGGATGATGCAGGTGTTCTTACAAGAATCAGTGGATTATTTGCACGAAGAGGATATAGTATTCTTAGCATATCGGCGGGGATAGCTGAAAATAAAGGTTTATCAAGACTTACTGTTGTTGCTCAAGGTGAGCCACAAACTCTTGAACAGATAAAAAAACAAGTAAAAAAACTAGAGGATATTTTAGAAGTAGATATTCTTGAACCTGAAAAATCTGTTTTAAGAGAACTTGTTATGATAAAGATAAAAGCAGATTGTACTAAAAGAGAGGCAGTATCTGCTGTAGCTAAAATATTTAGAGCAAAAGTGGTAGATGTATCAAAAGACTCTATGGTTGTAGAAGCTACTGGTGATAGCGTTAAAATAGATGGATTTATAGAACTTCTCAAAGAATTCGAAATTATGGAAATAGTGAGAACAGGTTTATCGGCAATCAAAAGAGGATGCGAATACCGGAATTAAAATCAATAAATAAAAATAAAATAAATAAAAAACAATAAATGATAAAAAGGAGATAGGAAAATGGCAAAAATATATTATATGGAAGAATGTAATCAGAAATTATTAGAAGGAAAAACAGTAGCAATAATAGGGTATGGTTCACAAGGACATGCACATGCATTAAATCTTAGAGACAGCGGTGTAAATGTAATAGTAGGACTTTATGAAGGATCTAAATCTTGGAAAAAAGCTGAAGAACAGGGATTTGAAGTATACACTTCTGCTGAAGCAGCTAAAAAAGCAGATATAGTTATGATACTTATAAATGATGAATTACAGGCAAAACTTTATAAAAATGAAATAGAACCAAATCTTGAAAAAGGAAACATGCTTATGTTTGCTCATGGATTCAATATACATTTTGGACAGGTAGTTCCACCAGAAGGTGTAGATGTAACAATGATAGCACCAAAGGCACCAGGTCATACAGTAAGAAGTGAATATTGTGCAGGCAAAGGAACTCCTTGTCTTGTAGCAGTAGAACAGGATGCTACAGGAAATGCAAAAGAATTAGCACTTGCTTACGGAGCTGCAATAGGTGGAGCAAAAGCAGGTCTTCTTGAAACAACATTTAAAACAGAAACAGAAACAGACTTATTTGGAGAACAGGCTGTATTATGTGGTGGTGTATGTGCACTAATGCAGGCGGGATACGACACTTTAGTAGAAGCAGGATATGATCCTGAAAATGCATACTTCGAATGTGTACACGAAATGAAATTAATAGTTGACCTTATATACCAGTCAGGATTTGAGGGAATGAGATATTCAATATCTAATACAGCTGAGTATGGAGATTATGTAACTGGTCCTAAAATAATAACAGATGAAACAAAAGCTTCTATGAAAAAAATATTAAAAGATATACAGGATGGAAGTTTTGCAAGAGAATTCCTTCTTGAAATGTCAGAAGCTGGTGGACAGGCTCATTTCAAAGCAATGAGAAAACTTGCGGCAGAACATGGTTCTGAAAAAGTAGGTAAAGAAATAAGAAAATTATACAGTTGGTCAGATGAAGATAAATTAATAAACAACTAATTAATATATATTATTCAGGCAGACTAAAATGTATGTCTGCCTGAATAATAAAAATAATAAGTATCTTTTATAGGGGCAAAAGCAATGATTAAAAATCATTAGCCTTATAGATGTAAGAATATAGGAGGAAAATATGAAAAGTAATAATGTGAAAAAAGGAGTGGAAAGAGCTCCTCATAGATCTCTTTTCAACGCACTTGGTATGACTGAGGAGGAACTTAATAGACCGATAATAGGTGTAGTTAATTCATATAATGAAATAGTTCCAGGACACATGAATCTTGATAAAATAGCCGAGGCTGTTAAAAAAGGTATATATATGGCAGGTGGAACACCGGTTGAAGTTCCTGCAATAGCGGTATGTGACGGAATAGCTATGAATCACACAGGAATGAGATATTCACTTGTTACAAGAGAACTAGTATGTGATAGTACTGAGTGTCTTGCAAGAGCACATCAATTTGACGGACTTGTAATGATTCCAAACTGTGATAAAAATGTTCCTGGACTTCTTATGGCAGCAGCAAGACTAGATATACCAACAGTATTTGTAAGTGGGGGTCCAATGCTTGCAGGAAGAAAACTTGATGGAAAGAAAACTTGTCTATCAACACTTTTTGAGGCTGTAGGTGAGTACAATGCAGGAAAAATGAGCATGGATAAATTAAAAGAATTTGAAGAAAAAGCTTGTCCTACATGTGGCTCTTGTTCAGGTATGTATACCGCAAATTCAATGAATTGCTTAACAGAAGCTCTTGGAATGGGACTTAAAGGAAATGGAACAATACCAGCAGTTTATAGTGAAAGAATAAGACTGGCAAAACATGCTGGTATGAAAATAATGGAGCTTGTTGAAAAAGATATAAAACCTTCAGATATAATGACAGAAAGTGCGTTTAGAAATGCAATGGCTGTTGATATGGCACTTGGATGTTCTACAAACTCAATGCTTCATCTTCCAGCAATAGCATACGAAGCAGGAGTTGATCTTAATCTTGAAATAGCTAATGAAATAAGTCGGAAAACTCCTAACCTTTGTCATCTTGCCCCAGCAGGAGATACTTTTATGGAGGATCTTAATGAAGCTGGTGGAGTATATGCGGTAATGAATGAGCTTGATAAGCTAGGAATATTAGATAAGGAATGTATGACAGTTACAGGATTTAGTGTTGGAGAAAATATAGAGGGATGCGAAAATCTTGATACAAGTGTAATAAGACCAGTTGAAAATCCGTACAGTAAAACAGGGGGGATAGCTGTATTAAAAGGAAATCTTGCTCCTGATAGCTGTGTTGTAAAAAAATCAGCAGTTGCACCAGAAATGATGAAGCACAAAGGTCCTGCAAAAGTATTTGACGGTGAAGAAAGTGCGATAGAAGCAATTAGAGCAGGAAAAATCAAATCTGGAGATGTAGTTGTAATAAGATATGAAGGTCCAAAAGGAGGACCAGGAATGAGAGAAATGCTTTCTCCTACATCAGAAATAGCTGGTATGGGACTTGATAAAGATGTAGCTCTTATAACTGACGGAAGATTTTCTGGAGCTACAAGAGGTGCATCTATAGGACATGTATCACCAGAGGCAGCACTTGGAGGGACAATAGCATTTGTAAAAGACGGAGATATGATAGATATAGATATAGAAAATAATAGTATAGAGCTTCTTGTTTCAGATGAGGAACTTGAAGAAAGAAGAAATGGATTTGTACCAAAAGTTCCGAATGTGAGCGGTTATCTAAAAAAATACGCTTCAATGGTTACTTCGGCAAATACTGGTGCAGTCCTTAAAGTAAAATAAAAGAGGATGGTGAAAATATATGAGGCTTAAAGGAGCAGATATGGTAATGGAATGCCTTTTAGAACAGGGAGTTGATACAGTGTTTGGTTATCCTGGAGGGGCAATACTTGAAATATACGATAGTTTATATAAATATAAGGATAAAATACAGTCAATACTTACATCTCATGAACAAGGGGCATCTCATGCAGCAGATGGATATGCTAAATCTACCGGAAAAGTAGGAGTTTGTATGGCTACAAGTGGTCCTGGTGCGACAAATCTTGTAACAGGAATTGCAACTGCATTTATGGATTCAATTCCTATTGTTGCAATAACTGTAAATGTTGGACTTTCATTTCTTGGAAAAGATAGTTTTCAAGAAATAGATATTACAGGAATTACAATGCCAATAACAAAGCATAACTTCATAGTAAAAAAAATTGAAGACCTTGCTCCTGCAATAAGAAAAGCCTTTAAAATAGCTAGAGAGGGAAGACCTGGGCCTGTAGTTATAGATATAACTAAAGATGTAACAGCGGGATATGGAGAATACGAAAAAAAAGAGATAGATACAAATTTAAATAATTTACTATTATATAATGAAGAAAACTATCAAGAAAATCTTGAAGAGGCAGTTAAACTTATAGAAGAAAGTAAAAAGCCATTTATATTTGTAGGTGGAGGTATTAAAGCTTCTAATGCATCTAATGAGCTAAAAATATTTGCAGAAAAGATAGATGCACCTGTTGCTGATTCGCTTATGGGAAAAGGTGCTTTTGATGGAAAAAGTAAAAGATATACAGGTATGCTAGGGATGCATGGAACAAAGGCTAGTAACCTTGGAGTAGCAGAATGTGATCTTCTAATAGCTATAGGAACTAGATTTAGTGATAGAGTAATTGGAAATTCAGCGAGATTTGCATCTAAAGCAAAAATAATACATATAGATATAGATGAGGCAGAAATAAATAAAAATATACTTGTAGATCTTGGAATAACAGGAGATGCAAAATATATACTTAAAAAGCTAAATCTTATGTTAAAAAAACAAGAACATAAAGAATGGATGGAAGAAATAGAAAATCTTAAAGATAAATATCCAATGAAATATAATAAAAATGTGCTTACAGGCCCATATGTAATAGAAAAAATAGAAGAGTGCTTTGATGATAATACAATAATATGTACAGAAGTTGGACAAAATCAGATGTGGGCTGCACAGTACTTCCATTATAAAAATCCAAGACAGTTTGTAAGTAGTGGCGGACTTGGAACAATGGGATATGGTTTGGGTGCAGCTATAGGTGTAAAATATGGAAATCCAAAATCAAGAGTTATAAATATAGCTGGAGATGGATGCTTTAGAATGAACATGAATGAGCTTGCAACAGCTTCAAGATACAACGTTCCGATAATACAAGTTATACTTAATAATAAGGTTCTTGGTATGGTTAGACAGTGGCAGACATTTTTCTATGAGGGAAGATATTCAGATACAGTTCTTGATGATCAGGTTGATTTTTGTAAGGTTGCAGAAGGACTAGGATGTAAAGCAGTAAGAGTGACAAGAATGGACGAATTAGAAAAAGCACTTTTAGAAGCAGATTTGTATAATGGTCCTTTTGTTATTGAATGTATGATACAAGAAGATGATAAGGTATTTCCTATGGTTGCCCCTGGAAAAGGTCTTAATGATACTTTTGACCAAGATGATTTATAAAAGTAATTAACTTTATTTCATTCTACAATTAATTTGAAAATTAATCTAAAAACATATATCATAGATAATATAAATATTACTTATATATATCATAGACAAAATGTATAAACCAAAATATAATTACTATAGTATTATTAAAGGTATAGAGCAAGATTAAAAAATTTATATGTAGAAGGGAATATATAATGACTAAAGAAAATAAGAAAAAATTAATCACAAGAGTAGGTGCGGTATTATTAGTATTTGCTATCTATTTCTTTGTAACACCTGTAAAAACATTTGTAAATCAGATGGTATTTTACTTATCTAGTTTAGATTTGGAATCAATAAAACAATACATACTATCGTTTGGAATTTGGGCTCCAATAATTTCATTCCTACTTATGCTACTTCAGTCAGTAGCGGCACCACTTCCTGCATTTTTAATAACATTTGCCAATGCAGCCTTATTTGGTTGGGTATGGGGGGCAATCCTATCTTGGTCAAGTGCAATGGCAGGGGCAGCGCTATGTTTCTTTATAGCTAAGTTTTTAGGTAGAGATGTTGTTGAAAAACTTACAAGTAAAATGGCTATAAGCAGTATAGACGAATTCTTTGATAAATATGGTAAATACACTATATTAGTTTGTAGATTACTTCCATTTATGTCATTTGATATAGTTAGTTATGCAGCAGGTCTTACATCAATGAAATTTATGCCTTTCTTTATAGCGACAGGTATAGGACAGCTACCAGCTACAATAGTTTACTCTTATGTTGGTGGAATGCTTACTGGTGGAGCAAAATTATTTGTAACAGGATTAATGATATTATTTGCACTTACAGTTGCAATATATATGTTCAAAAAAATATACAACGATAAAAAGAATAAAGCTAAGGCTTAATGGTTAAAGAAAATATTATGAAAATAACACCGAGTTATAGATTTTAGCTCGGTGTTTTACTTTTTTGAAAAAAATAGTACTAAAATGAAAAGATGGATATTTTTGATATTAATAGGAATTGTATTAGCATGTTATGGAATGTCTAGTATTCTGACAGCT